>CAYPUS010000140.1:0-251 GCA_964413815.1 uncultured Aquabacterium sp.
GCCACGACCGCGAAGCCCTTGCCATGTTCGCCCGCACGGGCGGCCTCGATGGCGGCGTTCAGGGCCAGCAGATTGGTCTGGTAGGCGATGTCGTCGACGATGCCGATCTTGTCGGCGATGGTCTTCATGGCCTGCACGGTGTCCTTGACGGCCTTGCCGCCTTCTTCGGCTTCTGTCGAAGCCTTGCCGGCCATGCTTTCGGTGACCTTGGCGTTGTCGGCGTTCTGCTGCACCGAGGCGGACATCTCTTC
>CAYPUS010000140.1:261-8274 GCA_964413815.1 uncultured Aquabacterium sp.
GGAGGCCTGTTCGCTGGCGCCCTGGCTGATGCTTTGCGCGGTGGCGGAAACCTGCTCGGCCGCGGCCGACAGTGCGTCCGAAGCGCCGCGCACGTCACCGATGATTTGCGACAGGCGCTCGGTCATGCCCTTGATGGCGGCCAGCATGCTGGTGGTGTCGCCAGGCTTGACGTCGACGTGCACGGTCAGGTCACCTTCGGCCACGCGGCTGACGACGTCCGCGGCATAGGCCGGCTCGCCACCCAGTTGCTTGAGCAGGCTGCGGGCGATGGTCCAGCCGATCAGCGAGATCACCAGAAGGGTGACACCGGCCACCGCCAGGCTGATGAGCGATGCGGCGTTCTCGGTGGCAACGGCCTCTTCGGAGGCGCGCTTGGCGATCTCGATGTTGTATTGGCGGTGGGCTTGCAGCGCCTCGGCCACCTTGTTCACGATGGCGCGGTTGCGGATGTTGGTGTCAACCGCTTCGACGCGTTTGCCTTCCGCAACGAGCTTGATGAGGTCGTTGCGGTAGGCCGCGTAGGCGGCAAAGGCCTCGCGGTTGGCCGTGAGCATGGCCTTGTCCTTGTCATCGGCCACCATCGTGTCGTATTGCTTGAAGGCCTCTTCGATCTTGGCAAACAGGGCTTCGGCTTCGCGCTGGCTGGCCTCGGTGCGTTGACGGTCTTCGTCGGCCAGTTGCTGCCAGGTGCGGGTGCGCACGGTGGCGAAGTAGCCGGTGGCCTCGTCCAGCAGCAGGATGCTGGGCAGGACATTGACGTAGGAATAGTTGGCAGCGGTGTAGACCTTGTTCATCTGCACGGATGACACGCCGGTCAACACGGCGATGCCCGCGAGCGCGGACAGGATGAGCAGGACGAACTTCTTGGCGACGGTGAGCGATTTCATGGGAATGCCTTGAGGGCGGAACAGTTGGCGGGGCTGCCTTGGCAGCCTTCAGGAGGTTTGGAGAAGAGAGGGCGGGGCGTGTTGGGCTTCTTCGCCCAGGCTGCGGGCATTGGCATCGGCGACCTGCGTGACCAGATTCGGCACGTCCAGCAGCAGCGCGACCGAGCCATTGCCCAGGATCGTGAAGCCGCCGATGCCGCGCACCTGCTGGAACACCTTGCCCAGTGGCTTGATGACGGTCTGCAGCTCGCCCATGAGTTGGTCGACGACCAGGCCCACGCGCTTGCCACTGCCCTGGACCACCACCACGTTCTGGCGGCGTCCGGGGTCGCCTGCGATGTTGTAGAGCTCGCGCAGGCGCACCAGCGGCAGCACTTCGCCGCGCAGGTCCAGCCAGTCCTTGCCATCGGTCTGCAGGCGGCTCATCTCGATGCATTCGACGACCATGCTCAGCGGCACCACATAGGCGGACTTGCCCACGCCCATCAGGAAGCCGTCGATGATGGCCAGCGTCAGCGGCAGACGGATGCACACGGTGGTGCCCACGCCTTCTGTGCTGCGCAGATCGATGGTGCCCCGCAGCGCATTGATGGCGCGCTTGACCACGTCCATGCCCACGCCGCGTCCCGACAGCTTGCTGATCTGCTCGGCGGTCGAGAAGCCCGGCTGGAAGACGAGGTTGTAGATTTCCTTGTCGCTGAGCGCGGCATCGGGGGCCACCAGGCCACGTTCGATGCCCTTGCTGAGGATGCGCTCCTTCGAGAGGCCGCCACCGTCGTCGCTGACCTCGATGACGACCTGGCCGGCCTCGTGGAAGGCATGCAGCCGCACGGTGCCCTGCACTGGCTTGCCGGCCGCGGCACGGCGCTCGGCGCTTTCGATGCCGTGGTCCATGGCATTGCGCACCAGGTGCGTGAGCGGATCGGCCAGCTTCTCGACGACGGTCTTGTCCAGTTCGGTTTCGGCGCCGCTGATCTGCAGGGCGATGTCCTTGCCCAGTTCCTGACTGACATCGCGCACCACGCGCTGGAAGCGGTTGAAGGTGCCGGCGATCTGCACCATGCGCAGGTTCAGCGCCGAATCGCGCACCTCTTCCATCAGGCGCATGACCGCCGAGGTGGCCTGCATCAGGTCCTTGGCCTTGTGGCCGCGGGCCACGAGGTGGGCGCCCGCGCCGGCGATGATCAGCTCGCCGACCAGGTCGATCAGGTGATCGAGCTTGGCGGCGTCCACGCGCAGCAGATTGGTGTCCGTGCCGCGCGAGGCCTCGCGGACCTTGCTCTGTTTGGCCAGCGCGGCGTTCACCACCTCGGGGTGGACCTGCGCGCGCTCGACCAGCAGGGCGCCCAGCGGCTCGACGGGCCGGCCTTCGAGGCTCGCCACGGTCTGGTCATCCAGCGCGGCGTCCAGCTCGGCGCGGGTGAGGGTGCCGCAACGCAGCAGGATCTCGCCCAGCTTCAGTTCGGACTCGGGCAGGGCGTCGATCAGCGCCTTGTAGTCGCGGATGTGGCTGCGCGGGGGCAGGATGCGCACGAAGCTGTCGGCCTGCACGAACTCGAAAGCGCCCTCGATGGCGGCCTTGTCGGCATCGCTGCGGAAGCGGATCTCGAAGCCCAGGTGGCATTCGTCCGGATCGAGGTCGGACAGCGCCGGCACGTTGTCGGTGAGCGTGACGATGTGCGCGATCTCGCCCAGCGTGGTGAGGTAGCGCACGAAGCTCAAGGGGTCGAAGCCCTCGCGGATCGTGTCGCGGCCGAAGCGCAGGGAGATGTGCCAGTGCTCGGTGTCGGCGCAGCCGCCTTCCGGCGTCTCGGTGAGGGTGCGGGTGTCGGCGGGCGTGGCCTCGGCCGCGGCAGGGTGGCCCAGCACCGCTTCGAGCCGCTCGACCAGCGCCGCGCCGTGCGCCAGCCGCGCCGCGTCGGCTTCGTGCCCATCGGCCAGCAGGCCGATCAGGGCGTGGATGTGGTCACCCACGGCGAGAAAGAGGTTGGCCAGGTCGGCGTCGAAGCGGATGTGGCCCTTGCGCACCTCGTCGAGCACGTTCTCGGCGACGTGGGTGAAGGCCACGATCCCGCTCAGGCCGAAGATGCCGGCCGAGCCCTTGATGGTGTGGGCGGCGCGGAAGATCGCGTTGATGATCTCGGCGTCGTCCGGATGTTGTTCGATCTGGAGCAAGGCCTCTTCCATGCGGTCGAGCAGGTCCTTGCTTTCGGTGATGAAAGCCAGCAGGGCTTCGTCGAGGTTCATGCCACGGGCTCCGTCTCGGGTGTGGCGCGCCCGGCGAATTCACCGGCCACGTCGATGAGGCGCAGGGCCTCGGTCAGCTGCGGGGGGGCGGCGATCAGGTCCAGCGCCGCGCCGCGCTGGCGGGCTTCGCGCAAGGCGGCCAGCAGCAGCTGCACGCCTGCGCCGTCCACTTCCGAGACCCCGCTCAGCTCCAGCCGCAGCATCGGGCCGGCTTCGGCCAGGGCTTGCATCAGCTGGGCTTTGAGTGCGTGGGCCGTGAAGACCGTCAGTTCGCCTTCGATGACGAGCGGCTGGCTCATGGCATCACCAGCTTGGACACCACGGTGAGCAGCTGGGGCGGCTGGAAGGGCTTGACGATCCAGGCCTTGGCGCCCGCATCACGGCCGCGCTCCTTCTTCTCCGTGCTGTCCTCGGTGGTCAGCATCACCACGGGGGTGTACTTGTAGGCCGGCATCTGCTTCATGGCCTGCACGAAGCCATAGCCGTCCAGGTTGGGCATGTTCACGTCGCTGATGACCAGGTGCAGCTTGCGCCCGTCGAGCTTGGCCAGTGCGGCCTTGCCGTCTTCGGCCTCGATCACCTCGTAGCCTGCGCTGGTCAGGGCAATGCGCACGGCCATGCGCAAGGAGGATGAGTCGTCAACGATGAGGATGGTCTTGGCCATGGGTTGGGCTCCCGTCAAAAGAAGGTGGTGTCTTGCTCGGCGACAGCGGTGGCTGCCAGGATGTCAGGCTGGGGAACGGGGCGGCCTTCGTGGACAGCCAGTTCTTCAGGGGTGGTGTAGGTCGCGCGCAGGTGGGCCAGCCACGCGTCCGGATCGAAGGCTTCGGCCGGCGTGGCGCTGCCTTCCTTCAGTCGGGCCAGCAGGCGCTCCTGGTCGGCGCTGGCG
Organism: uncultured Aquabacterium sp.; assembly: GCA_964413815.1. Lineage (GTDB taxonomy): Bacteria > Pseudomonadota > Gammaproteobacteria > Burkholderiales > Burkholderiaceae_C > Aquabacterium. The sequence goes on from CAYPUS010000140.1 coordinate 4,286, forward strand.
TGCTGCAGCATCTGGCTGATGCGATCCTGGGATTGCACGGCCACCAGCACCTGGTTGATCTCGTCGCGCACGGCCTGGCCTTCCTGCAGCAGGGCCTGAGAGCCTTCGACCACCTCCGAGGCGGTCTCGCGGATGCGCGCCACGACGCCTTCGATGGTGGTGCTGGCGCGGTCCATCATGGCCTGGTCGTGCTCGGTGAAGGCCTCGTAGCTGCTGCGCGTGCGCTCGATGGCCTCGCTGACTTGCTGGATCACCTGGGTGATGCGCTCGCCGGTCTGGGCCGATTCGGTCGACAGATGCCGCACTTCTTTGGCCACCACGGCAAAGCCCCGCCCCGTTTCACCGGCGCGGGCCGCTTCGATGGCCGCATTGATCGACAGCAGATTGGTCTGGCGCGCGATGGCGCTGACCTCCACCGCCATGTTCTGGAGCTGGCCCACAAAGCGCGTGACGGCCACCACCTCGCTGAGCAGCGCCGAGCGCAGGCTCAGGGCCTCGCGCAGTTCGGCCAGCAGCGCGGTGAGCTGGTTCTGCGCATCGGTCAGCGCGCCCAGCAGCACGTCCTGGCCCTGGCTCTGGTGCGTGGGGTCCATGGTCTGGCACAGGCGCTGCGACATGCTGCCAAAGCGCATCACCAGCACATCCATGGCGTGGGTCAGGTGCTCGCGCGCGGTGTGCATCTGGCGCGTCCAGATCGGCAGGACCGAGGTGCACAGGGCCTGCAGCGGCTCGGCAGGGACGCTCTGTGCGGTCTGCGCGTGAACATGCCCGGCTTGGGCCGGCTTGTGCCTGGGCGTGTCCTTGCGGCGGCGCAGCCAGGCCAGGCCCAGGCCCAGGCCCAGCGCCACGAAGCCCAGCGCCACGAAGCCCAGGGTCCAGGCCCAGGCCCAGCCGGGCAAGGCCGCGCTCAATTGGATGAACACCGCACCCAGGGCGATCATGCCGGCGGTGCCCTGGAACCCTGATGCCAGGCCTCTTGGCGAGGCCGATGCCATATTCATTCAATCACTCCTGCGGTGCCAACGGGCGCCGGAAAACGGCCCATTGATCCAGATCACGGAAGGAGTTATTCGACTTGAACAGGGCTTGGCTTAAAGAGGTGGTGCCCCGGGAGGATCAATAAGTCACACGCATGCCCCCGGATGCATGACGCCAGTCTGGAAATCTGGTCAACGATCATTAATCGACCGAGGTCTTTGAGATCCCGTTATTTATCGCCGGCGGATCTGCGCATGCCGTTCAATGGCGCACTGTTTGCACCGGCTCTGCAAGGTGCGCTGTGCTTTAATGACCCGGTATTTTTTTGCATTGAAATGCCATGCTCCCTAAATCGCTAGCGCTGATTGATGATGACAAGGAATACACCGAATTTCTTGCGCAATATCTTCAAGACCGGGGTGTGCGGGTCGACGTGTTCCCTGACAGCAATGACCTGCTCGCGCACTCGGATCCTTACGGCTACGATTTCTATCTGGTCGACCTGATGCTGCCCGGCATCGACGGCGTGCAGCTGATCGACGTGCTGCGCCGCCGCACCACGGCCGGCCTGGCGGTGGTGTCCGGCCGTCTGGCGCCGGACGTGTTCAAGCAGGTGGTCAATGCCGGGGCCGACATGTACCTGGCCAAGCCCGTGCAGTTCGAGCAGGTGGCGCTGGCCATCGAGGCCGTCTGGCGCCGCACCGGCAACAGCAGCCAGCCCGCATCCGAATGGAAGCTCGACCGGCGCGCCGGTCAGCTCATCGCGCCCGATGGCGCCCAGGTGGACCTCAGCGAAGCCGATCTGGCCGTGCTGGAGTGCTTCGTCGAGGCGCATGGCGAGGTGGTCAGCCGCGAGACCCTGCGCCAGCGCCTGGGCCGTCCCGATGAGGTCGATGGCAGCACCGACGGGCTGAACGCCACGATCTACCGCCTGCGCCGCCGCATCGAACGCGCCACCCCGGCGCTGGTGCCGCTGCAATCGCGCTCGCGCGTGGGCTATGTGTTCCGCGCCACGCTCAAGGCGATCTGAGCCAAGGCATATCTGAGTGCTGCGCCAGGCGGCGCTCAGGTCGAGGCGGGCAGCAACAGGCGCATCGTCACGGTGTCGGGGCCGTTGCAGGCCAGCTCGGCCCGGCCGCCGTGCAGTTCCATCACCCGCCTGACGATGTAGAGCCCCAGGCCCATGCCGACCGGGGCGCCATGATGGTGGCGATCGCGCACACTGCGCTGAAACAGCGTGGGCAGCAGGACAGGGGCGATCTCCGGGCCGGTGTCCGAGACATCGATGAGCAGGCCCAGTGGCTCTTCTGAATCGGCCAGGGTCACCACCACCGGTGTCGACGGGTTGCCGTACTTCAGCGCGTTCGACAGCAGGTTGCGCATCGCCAGCCGCATCAGGCTCATGTCCATCAAGGCGGTGCGCACATGGGTGTGGCGCCGCACCACGATGCGCGAGCGCTCTGCTTGCGCCATGTCGCCGATGGCCACGGCCACCATGGTGTCGAGGTCGGCGTCACCCATGCCGATGGGCGTGCCGTGGGCCAGCAAGGCGGCCACGGCCAGGGTGTTGTCCAGCCCCGCCATCACCTGCGTGAGCACCGACTGCGCGCGCGCCAGGCGCGGCGTGGCCACCTTCTCATCGACGTTGGCCAGCGCGGCCTGCGCACTTTGCAGCGCGGCCGAGGCGTTGTGCAGCGGCTGGCGCACCTCGTGGGCGAGCACATCGAGCATGTCGCTGCGCTCGGTCAGCAGGGCGTTCAACTCGGCTGCACGCTGCTCCAGCTGCCTGCGCAGCGATTGCTCGCGCGCCAGCTCGGCGCGGTGCTCGATCTGTTCGGTGATGTCCTGTGTGGCGCCCACCAGACCGATCGGCTTGCCGTCTTCGAACACCACTTCGCCGATGCTGCGTACCCACAGCCGCTTGTTCTGGGCGGTGATGATGGGCATCTCGACATCCCAGGGCTTGCCCTGCGCCATGCCCTCGTGGATCAGGGCCTCCATCATCTGGAGGGTGTCGGGCGCGAGGAACTGGCGGGATTGCGCCTGCGTGGGCCGGTAGCCCGGCGGCACACCGAAGATGCGGCAGACCTCGTCGGACCAGATTTGCTCGCCAGTGCGCAGATCAAGCTCCCAACCGCCAACGCGGGCCATTCGGGCAGTGCGGTCGTACAAGGCCTCGGCGATGCGCTGCGGGTCTTTCATGAATCTCGTGTTGCCTGGGCCGGCGGCGCTGTGGGGGAAAAAATGACAGTGTTATACCGCTGTCCCGTGCCGCTGTCACACATTGGCTGAGCGCATTGATCAGCGGCCGCCACACTTAATCCGCATCGGCGTCATAAGGGTCGGCAAAGCCGAGGGCGGCCATGATTTCGCGCTCGCGCGTTTCCATGGCCTCGGCTTCTTTCTTCTTGAGGTGGTCCCAGCCCTGGGCATGCAGCGCCCCGTGCACCAGCATGTGCGCGTAGTGGGCCTCCAGGGTCTTGCCCTGCTCCTGCGCCTCCTGCTCGATGACCGGGGCGCAGATGATCAGGTCGGCCATCACCACGGGCTCGCGGGCGTAATCGAAGGTCAGCACATTGGTGGCGTAGTCGCGCTTGCGGAAGTCCTTGTTCAGGGCGCGGCCCTCTTCGGCATCGACGATGCGCACGGCGAGCTCGGCGTCGGTCTCCAGGGCGGCCTTGAGCCAGCGGGCCACCTTGTGGCGGGGGAGGATGTCACGGTGGCGCTTGTCGGCAAACTGCAGGCTCAGGGCAAGGCTGGGTTTCATGTCTTCTTGTTGTTGGAAGAGGGCGCTTTGGCGGGTTCCGCGGAGAGGTCTCGTGCGTCGGCGGCTTGCGCGGCCTCGTAGGCCTCGACAATGCGCGCGACCAGCGGGTGGCGCACCACATCGCTGGCGTCGAAGCGGGTGAAGGCCACGCCCTTGACGCGGCGCAGGATGCGGTCGGCCTCGATCAGGCCGCTGCGCGCGCCGCGCGGCAGGTCGATCTGGCTGACGTCACCCGTGACGACGG
>CAYPUS010000141.1:0-6849 GCA_964413815.1 uncultured Aquabacterium sp.
CCAGCGGCTCGGTGATGTCGTAGGCGGTCAGGCCGGCGGAGAAGGTGGGCCTGAGGTCGGGCAGCGAGGGAACCAGGACGGCATCGGCCAGCATGGCGCGGGCACGCTCCAGGCCCACCTTCTCCGCCGGCCTGACCGCCTACGACATCACCGAGCCGCTGGATGTGTGCATCGAACGCGCCGACCGCGCGCTCTACAAAGCCAAGGCGTCGGGCCGCAACTGCACGGTGATCCGTCAGGTCGACAGCGAAACCGGCAAGGAAACATCGGCGCACGCCCCCAAGGAAACCCAGCCTGCGCAACTGGACGGCGCCACGCCCGCACAGACCGGCCCGCAAAACCTGCAACAGGTCTGAGCCGGATCCGCCTGCAAGCACGTCCGAAAACCTCGTTACCGCAGCCCCACAAGGCGTCAGAACGTAACGCGAGGCTGGCCGTCGCCGGGCAAGTGTGCGACATTCCCCATGTCGGGGTCTGGTCTCACCACCCCATCCTCGACGCTGTGCCTGTCATCCCGGGTGGTGTCTGACCTGACACGCTTGCCCTCATGTCGAGTTCGCTCTCGGGGATGCCTCCCCGCTTCGATCGCCCGCCCGAGCCAGCGCTGCTGGCCGATGGCGCCTCGGCACACGCCGCTTCCGAGCACCAATACCGCGCCATCTTCGAGGCCGCCGGCGTCGGCATGGTCGTGGTCACGCTCGATGGGCGCTTCGCCGACGTCAACCACCGCTTCGCCGAAATCGTCGGACGCCCGCGCGAGGCCCTCATCGGCCTGCACTTCCAGGACATCACGCACCCGGATGACGTCGCGGTCGACATGGCGATGATCGAGTCGACCCTCGGCGGCAACCAGGACCGCTACACGGTCGAAAAGCGCTACGTGCGCCCCGACGGCGGCATCGTGCACGTGATGCTCAAGGTGGTGCTGCAGCGCGATGCGCAAGGACGCCCGCTGCAGTTCGTCTCCGTCATCGAAGACCTGGGCGAGCGCCTGCGCATGCAGGAGGCCCTGGGCAGCGCGCGCGCCGCCGAGAAGGCCAGCAAGGCCAAGTCCGAGTTCCTCTCGCGCATGAGCCACGAGCTGCGCACGCCGCTCAATGCCATGCTGGGCTTCGCGCAGCTGCTGCGCGTGGACCCGCGCGAGCCCTTGACCGCCGCGCAGCGCCAGAAGGTCGATCACATCGAACGCGCCGGGGCCCACCTGCTGGCGATGATGACGGACGTGCTGGACCTGTCCCGCATCGAGGCCGGCAGCCTGCCGATGTCCATCGAGACGCTGGCCATCGCCAAGGCGATGGAAGAAGCCGTGGCCATGGTCAGCAACCAGGCCGCCAGCGCGCAGCTGCAGCTGTCGCACACACCGCCCGAGGCCGGGCTCTATGTGCGCGCCGACCTGGTGCGGCTGCGCCAGGTCCTGGTCAACCTGCTGAGCAATGCGATCAAGTACAACCGCCCGGGCGGGCGCGTGATGATCGAGGCGCAGACGGTGCAAGGCGAGGTGGTGATCACGGTGAGCGACACCGGGCAGGGCATCAGCCCCGCGCAGCAGGCCCACCTGTTCGAGCCCTTCAACCGCCTGGGCGCCGAGCGCACGGCCATTGAGGGCACAGGCATCGGCCTGGTCATCGTCAAGCGCCTGCTCGATCTGATGGATGGCCGCATCGAGGTCAGCAGCACGGCGGGCGTGGGCAGCAGCTTCCGCGTGTGGCTGCCGCTGGCGGGCTCACCGGCCGCCGTGGACACGGACGCCGCGCCGCGCTCGGGCTTCGGCGCCCTGGACGACCTGGGCAACCGCACCCTGACGGTGCTCTACGCCGAAGACAACATCGTCAACGTCGAGTTGCTGCGGCAGGTGATGCGCATGCGGCCTCAGTGGCATCTGCAGATCGCGCAAAGCGGCCAGCAGGCCATCACCATGGCCCAGGCCCATCCCCCTGACCTGCTGTTGCTGGACATGCACCTGGGTGACATGAGCGGCCTGGATGTGTCCGACGCGCTGGCGCAGAACCCCAGCACGGCGGCGATCCCGCGGCTGGCGCTGTCGGCCGACGCCATGCCGGACCAGATCAGCGAGGCGCGCGAGCGCGGCTTCGTCGACTACCTGACCAAGCCGCTGGACGTGGCCCGCTTTCTCAAGCTGCTGGACCGCTGCGGCCGGGCCGACCCGCTCACATTGTGAGATCGGTGAAAAAGCGCCCGCCGTGGAACACCAGGGGGCGCACGCCAACGCGGCGCCGGCAGTGCAGCACCTTGCCGACGAAGATCACATGGTCGCCCGCGTCGTGCTGCCCGTGGTGGCCGCATTCGAACACCGCCACGGCGCCCTCGATCACGGGCGCGCCGGTCAAACCTGGCCGCCAGGGCGAGCCTTCGAAGCGGTCGATGCCTTTGCGCGCGAAGCGCTCGGCCAGCAAACGCTGGTCGGCCGCCAGCACATTGATCGCATAGTGCTGCGCCGACAGCAGGCCGGGCATCGAGCTGGACTGGCGTGTCAGGCTCCACAGCACCAGCGGCGGCGACAGCGAAACGGAATTGAAGGAATTGGCCGTCAGACCGAGCAGGCGCCCATTGGCATCCCGCGCGGTGACGATGGTGACGCCCGTGGCGAACTGCCCCAGTGCGGCCCGGAACTCCTCGGGCGTGAAGGGCGTGGCGTCGGGCGACGCCGCGGGGGCGGGCGTGGAACTCATCGATCAAGGGCTTTCACGGGTGGCCGACAGTGTAGTCGCCCGAGCCCCGTGTCCGCAGACTCGGCATGCGATAGACCCACACCGAGCGGGCACCCGGCAGCGCGATGCTGGCGTGCGGGGGCACCGGCTGGCCCTGGGCATCACGGGCCTCGAACTCCAGGCTCACCAGCCAGCTGCCCGGTGGCATCTCGGTGCAGGCCTTGGCGAAGGCGCGCGCCATCGACTCGGGGCGCTGAAACAGGTAGACCAACTCGAAGCCGGACCAGTCCTTCGCCCACATGTCGCCGCGTGTGACGGTGGCCCAGGGGCAGCGCAAGGCCGCGACCATGCGCCACAACCAGCTCCACTCGATGCCGTGTATGCGCGCCCCCGGGTAGGCGGCGTGCAATGCGATCAGCGCGTCACCCATGCCACAGCCGGCGTCGAGGATGCGCGGCCGTGCGTCGGCCTGCGCGGCGCCGTCCTGGCCGGCGCCAGGCAAAGGGGCATGCCCGGGCAGTTGCGCCAAAGCGCCGCGTGGCGTGGGGAACACCGGCGCGTCACGCCAGGCACGCAGCGGATACGCCAGCAGCAGCAAGGCCAGCGGTGCCAGCCACAACCAGGCCGGCAGGCCGGCGCCCTGCCCCAGCGCCAGCACGCTCAAGGGAAAGCCGCCCGCGACGAACACGCGGCGCCAGGCTGTCGCCGCCAGCCGCGGCCACATCGCCGCGATGGCCCCCAGGGCTGTTGGACACAGCAGCACGGCCCAGCTCGGCGCACCCGCGGCGCGCAAGGCATGGGCCAGGCACCAGGCCAGCGCCCAGGTCAACAAGGCGGGCAGCGGCCACTTCAACATCGGCAGGCGGCCGCGGCGCTTACTCGGATGCGCCGCCGCGCAGCTTGTCGATCAGCCCATTGAGCTCTTCGAGGCTGCCGAACTGGATGGTGATCTCACCCTGCTCGCCGCGCTTGGTCTTGCGCTTGACGTTGATCTCGACCTGGGCGGTGAGGATGTCGGAGAGGGCTTCTTCCAGGCGCACGACATCGCGCGACTTCTCGCCCTTGACGCGCAGCAGCGGCGTCTGGCGGCCGGCGCCCTGCACCTTGGCCACGAGCTTCTCGGCCTCGCGCACATTGAGCTTGCGGGCGGCGACCTCGTGCGCGGTGGTGATCTGCTGGGCCTTGTCCAGCGGCAGCAAGGCGCGCGCGTGGCCCATGTCGATGTCGCCGGCCATCAGCATGGCCTGCACGGGCTCGGCCAGATTCAACAGGCGCAGCAGGTTGGAAGCGGCGCTGCGCGAGCGGCCCACCGCCTGCGCGGCCTGCTCGTGCGTGAGGCCGAACTCCTGCGTCAAGCGCTGCAGGCCCTGGGCCTCTTCCAGCGGATTCAGATCCTCACGCTGGATGTTCTCGATGAGCGCCATGACGGCCGCGGCCTCGTCGGGCACCTCGCGGATCAGCACCGGCACTTCGGCCAAGCCCGCCAGCCGGGCGGCGCGCGAGCGGCGTTCACCGGCGATGATCTCGTAGCGCCCGCCGCCGATGGGCCGCACGAGGATGGGCTGCATGATGCCCTGCGACTTGATGCTCTCGGCCAGCTCATAGAGCGAGCCTTCGTCCATGCGGGTGCGCGGCTGGTATTTGCCGGCCTGCATGAGATCCAGACGCAGGGTGGTGGGCGCACCCTCGGTGGGGGCCGCCGCAGGTTGATCGCTGACTTTGGGGCCCAGCAGGGCCTCCAGGCCCATGCCCAGGCCTTTGGATTTTTTCGTCGCCATGGGGTCGATTGTCCGCTGTTTCCACAACAATGCCGCATCACCAAGGGAGGAGGAGATGGCGCGCTTTCTGTTGTGCTGGGAGTTCGGCGGCGGGCTGGGCCATGCCGGGCGCTTGAAGCCGCTGGCCGAGGGCCTGATGCAGGCCGGGCACACGGTCGATCTCGCGCTGCGCGAGATCGTGCACACGCGCGCGCTGCTGCAGGACCTGGGGGCGCGCGTGCTGCAGGCCCCGCTGTGGACCCACCAGACCGTGGGCCTGCCCCACCCCACGGTGAGCCTGGCCGAGATCCTCATGGGCAATGGCTACCTGCGCGCCGACACGCTGGACGCGCTGGTGGCCGGCTGGCGCAGCCTGATGAACCTGACGCGGCCCGATGTGATCGTGGCCGACTACGCCCCCACCGCGACCCTGGCGGCACGCATCCTCGGCATCCCGGTCGCCACCGTGGGGCTGGGCTTCTACCTGCCGCCCGAGGCCACGCCCATTCCGCCCTTTCGCATCTGGGAGCCCATCGAGCCCGGCCGCGTCGCCTATGCCGACCGCACGGTGCGCGAGACCGTCAACCAAGTGCTGAGGGATCAGGGCGCACGGTCCGTCACCCACCTGGCCGAGATCCTGCGCGGCGACCTGCCGCTGCTGTGCACCTGGCCCGAGATGGACCACTACCAACGTGGGGCCCTGCCGGCAGGCCAGCGCTACCACGGGCCCAACTTCCTGCCCTCGTGGGGCGAGACGCCGGTCTGGCCGGAGGGCCAGGGCCCGCAGGTTTTCGCCTACCTGCGCACCACCCACCCTGATCACGCCGCGCTGCTGCAGGCCCTGGCAGACGCCGGCTGCCGCACGCTGTGCTACATGCCCGAAGTGGCCGCCGGCAAGCCCCCGCCAGTGGTCTCGCCCCACATCCGTTACAGCGCCGGCCCCGTGCACCTCGGTCAGGCGCTGCCCGCCTGCAAGCTCGTGATCTGCCACGGCGGCGAGGCCACCCTCGCGCAGGCGCTGTTGCACGGCGTGCCGCTGATGCTGCTGCCCACGCAGGCCGAACAGTTCCTGATGTCGCAGCGCATGGAAGACGCGGGCGTGGCCATCAATGTGGCCGCGCGGCCGCGCCCCAGCGCCTTCGGGCCCGTGCTGGATGTGCTGCTCAAGCAGCCCGGTCATGCGGCGCAGGCGCGCGCCCTGGCCCAGCACCATGCCGGTTTCAGCCACGAAGCGCAGACCCGCGAGCTCGTGACCGCCGTGACGTCGCTGCTGCCTGCCTGATTGGGGGCCGCACGCCTGCCACACGGATCCGTCCGCTTTACCAGGTCAAAGCACGCCCTCTCCTTGCGTTCCGTGGCACTTTTCACAGATTTTCAGCCGCCGCACAGGCAGGGTTTCGCGCAGACTTGGGTCCGCCTTGTGTAGTCTTGTGTCTTCGCCCTTGCCCACCATGGAACAAGAACTGCCGTCCTCCGCGCCTGTCGCCCATGCGCCCGCCCCACCCGCTTCACTGGAAGAGGCGCTGGCGCAGGCGCAGGCTCGCATTGCGGAATTGGAAGCGGCATTGGCCGGCAAAGAGGCCAACGACCGGGCGCGCCAGCGCATCGAGCGCCGCCTGCACGAACGCGATGCCCTCCTGGGCAGCCTGAGCAAACACATTCCCGGGCTGCTTTACAAAGTCGTCTTGCCCAAGGATGGCGGCGCGCCGCAGCTCCAATACATCAACGAAGGCGTGAGCGCCTTCTATGAGTTCGAGCCCGATGAGAAGCTCACCTGGGACTCGCAGTACCGGCGCATCCACCCCGATGACATCGATAAGTTCAAGGCGCTGGTGCGTATGGCACCGGACCAGGACAACAAGCTCGTCCAGTTCGAATACCGGGTCATCCTGCCGACCAAAGGCCTGCGCTGGCTGGCCGGCCAGGCGATCTCGATCCGCAAGGAAGACGGCGACGTGGCCTGGTATGGCTACACCTCCGACATCACCGAGCAAAAGCTCTATGCGGATGCGATCATCTCCGCGCAGGCCGCCGAACGGGCCAACCACGCCAAGAGCGAGTTCCTCTCGCGCATGAGCCATGAGCTGCGCACGCCCTTGAATGCGGTGCTGGGCTTTGCCCAGTTGCTGCGCATGGACCGCAGCCATGTCTTTGGCGAAGAGCAGCGCCACCGGGTCAAGCTCATCGAGAAGGCCGGCCAGCACCTGCTGTCGATGCTCGGCGACGTGATGGACCTGTCGCGCATCGAGGCCGGCAGCCTGCCCCTGACGCTCGAAGCGGTCGACATGAACGCCGCCATCGACGAAGCCCTGGGCATGGTCGACAGCCTGGCCAAGGCCAGCGAGATCCACATCGACACCCGCGGCGTGCACAGCACGGCCTGCGTGCGCGCCGACCGCGTGCGCATGCGGCAGATCCTGGTC
>CAYPUS010000141.1:6859-8263 GCA_964413815.1 uncultured Aquabacterium sp.
CTCAGCAGGTTGACCAGGATCTGCCGCATGCGCACGCGGTCGGCGCGCGCATGCGGCAGATCCTGGTCAACCTGCTGAGCAACGCGATCAAGTACAACCGCCAGGGCGGCCAGGTGAAGCTGCGCAGCTGGCAGGAGACGGACCAGATCGTCGTCGAAGTGGAAGACACCGGCATCGGCATGACGGCCAAGCAGCAGGCCCACCTCTTCGAGCCCTTCAACCGGCTGGGGGTGGAGCGCAGCGGCATCGAGGGCACGGGCATCGGTCTGGTGATCGTGCGCCGGCTCGTGACGCTGATGCAAGGCGGGATCAGCGTGCGCAGCGAAAGCGGCCGCGGCAGCTGCTTTCGCGTGACCCTGCCGGCGGCCGATGGCGAGGCCCGCATCTCCGACATGTTGCCCCTGGACGAGGCACCGGCGCCGCAGCGCCCGGCCACCATCCTCTACGCCGAAGACAACGAGGTCAACGTCGCGCTGGTGCACCAGATCGTCAAGCTGCGCCCGCACTGGCGCCTGCTGGTGGCCACCAATGGCGAGCGGGCCCTGCAACTGGCGCGCCGCAGCCTGCCCGACCTGATGCTGATCGACATCCACCTGGGCGACATGACGGGGCTGGCGCTGGCCGCCGAACTGGACCGGGACGAGACCACCAGCCGCATCCCGCGCGTGGCGCTGTCGGCCGATGCCATGCCCGACCGCATCCAGGCGGCCAAGGCCTCGGGCTTCAGGGCCTATCTGACCAAGCCTCTGGACGTGCTGGCGCTGCTGCGCTGCCTGGACGAACAGCTGGGCAACGGCCCGGCGGCTTGATCGGCCGCCACAGCGCGGAGCCCGGATCGGGGTTCAGCGTCGGGGTGGCCGCGCGGCCGGCCCTTCAGGCGGCCGCCAGCGAAGGCGCCACCCGCTTGACCAGTTCGTGCGCGAAGGCGACAAAGGCCTGGGCGCCCTTGCTGGAAGGATCGAACACCACCCCCGGCACGCCATAGCTGGGCGCTTCGGCCAGGCGCACATTGCGGGGGATCACCGCATCGAAAACCTTGTCGCCGAAGTGCGCCTTGAGCTGCTCGCTGACTTGCTGCTGCAAGGTGATGCGCGGGTCATACATGATGCGCAGCAGGCCGATGAGCTGCAGCTCCTTGTTCAGATTGGCGTGCACCTGCTTGACGGTGTTGACCAGGTCGGTGAGGCCTTCGAGCGCGAAGTACTCGCACTGCATGGGCACGATCACGCCGTGGGCGCAGGTCAGGCCATTGAGCGTGAGCAGGCTGAGCGAAGGCGGGCAGTCGATCAGCACGAAATCGTAGTCGGCCGCGGCGGCTTCGATGGCGCCCTTGAGGCGGCGGTCGCGCCGCTCCAGCGACACCAGTTCGATCTCGGCGCCGGCCAGTTCGCGGTTGGCCGGCAA
>CAYPUS010000142.1:0-8252 GCA_964413815.1 uncultured Aquabacterium sp.
TTCAACCTGTTCTTCGAGAACAGCACCCGCACGCGCACGACCTTCGAGATCGCGGCCAAGCGCCTGAGCGCCGACGTGATCAACCTCGACATCGCGCGCTCGTCCACCTCCAAGGGCGAGAGCCTGCTCGACACCATCGCCAACCTGAGCGCGATGCAGGCCGACATGTTCGTGGTGCGCCATGCCGAGTCGGGCGCACCTTACCTGATCGCCCAGCACGTGGCGCCCCACGTGCACGTGGTCAATGCCGGCGATGGCCGCCATGCGCACCCGACGCAGGCGCTGCTGGACATGTACACGATCCGGCACTTCAAGAAGGATTTCAGCAACCTGACCGTGGCCATCGTGGGCGACATCGTGCACTCGCGCGTGGCCCGCTCGAACATCCACGCCCTGACCACGCTGGGCGTGCCCGAGGTGCGCGTGGTCGGTCCCCGCACCCTGGTGCCGGGTGACCTGCGCGAGATGGGTGTGCGCGTGTGCCATGACATGGCCGAAGGCATCCGCGATGCCGATGTGATCATCATGCTGCGCCTGCAGAACGAGCGCATGTCCGGCGGCATGCTGCCCTCGGCGGCCGAGTTCTTCAAGGAGTTCGGCCTGACGGAAGCCAAGCTGGCGCTGGCCAGGCCCGATGCCATCGTGATGCACCCCGGACCCATCAACCGCGGCGTCGAAATCGACTCGGCCGTGGCCGATGGCCGCCAGAGCGTGATCCTGCCCCAGGTCACCTTCGGCATCGCCGTGCGCATGGCCGTGATGTCCATCATCGCGGGCAACGAAGCCTGAAGCGGCCAGGAGTAGAAAGAACATGAAGATCCTCATCCAGAACGGCCGCCTGGTGGACCCCGCTTCCGGCCTCGACCAGGTCGGCGACCTGGCCATCACGGGCGGACGCATCAGCGCCATCGGCCAGGTCAGCGCCGATTTCGAACCCGAGCGCACGGTCGACGCACAGGGCCTGATCGTGGCCCCTGGCCTGGTCGACCTGGCCGCCCGTCTGCGCGAGCCCGGTCATGAACACGAGGGCATGCTCGAGTCCGAGCTGGCCGCGGCCGCTGCCGGCGGCGTCACCAGCGTCGTCTGCCTGCCCGACACGGATCCCACCCTGGACGAGCCCGGCCTGGTCGAGATGCTCAAGCTGCGTGCGCGCAAGCTCAGCCGCTGCCGGCTGTTCCCGCTGGGCGCGCTCACCCGCGGCCTCAAGGGCGAGGCCCTGACCGAGATGGCCGAGCTGCACGAAGCAGGCTGCGTGGGTTACTCGCAGGCCGAGGTCCCGATCCGTGACACCCAGGTGCTCCAGCGCGCGCTGCAATATGCCGCCACCTTCGGCTACTCGGTGTGGCTGCGCCCGCAGGATGCCTGGCTGGGCAAGGGCGTTGCCGCCAGCGGTCCTGTCGCCACGCGCCTGGGGCTGTCCGGTGTGCCGGTGGCCGCCGAAACCATCGCGCTGAGCACCATCCTCGAGCTGGTGCGGGCCACGGGCGCCCGCGTTCACCTGTGCCGCATCTCCAGCGCCGCGGGTGTCGAGCTGATCCGTCAGGCCAAGGCCCAGGGCCTGCCCGTCACAGCGGATGTCAGCATCAACTCGCTGCTGCTGACCGACGTCGACATCGGCTACTTCAACCCCGCCATGCGCCTGACCCCGCCTCTGCGACAGGGCCGTGACCGCGACGCCCTGCAGGCCGGCCTGCTGGACGGCACGCTCGATGCACTGGTGTCCGACCACACCCCGGTCGACGAAGACGCCAAGACCTTGCCCTTCGGTGAAGCCGAGCCCGGCGCCACAGGCCTGGAGCTGCTGCTGAGCATCGCGCTCAAGTGGTCCGGCGCCGACCAGGGCGCCCAGCCCGATGCAGCCAAGCTGCGCCGCGCGCTCTCGGCCGTCACGCTGGGGCCGGTGCAGGTGCTGGGTGACGCGCTGGGCTCGCTGTCTTCCAGCGCCGGCCGGCTGGTGGCCGGTGGGGTGGCCGACGTGGTGGTCTTCGACCCGGCGGCGCGTTGGGCCGTGCAGCCCGCCACGTTGGTCAGCCAGGGCAAGCACACGCCGTTCGCCTTCGATGCCACCGGCTTCGAGATGGCCGGCCGCGTGCGCCTGACTTTGGTGGCAGGGCAGGTGGCCCACGAGCGCGCAGCCGACGCCGCATGAGTGCGATGCAGGACCGGCGCGGTCTTCCCGGTGCCGCGCCGCCTGATACCTGGCCTGCGTGGCTGGCCGCGCCCGTGGCGGCGTGGCGCCTGGCGCGGGTCCTCGGGCATGTGCTGCGTGCCTACGTGGCCTCTTATCTCTTGTGGCACCGGCTGGACGAGAAAGCCTGGCACCACACGACGCTGACCTGGTCGCGTCAGTTGCTGGGCATCCTGGGCATCCGCCTGGAGGTGGTGGGGCAGGCCCGGCCTGGCGCCAAACTGGTGGTGGCCAACCACATCTCCTGGCTGGACATCGTGGCCCTCAACGCCACCGTGCCCTCGCGCTTCGTCTCCAAGGCCGAGGTGGCCCACTGGCCGCTCGTGGGGCGCCTGGTGACAGCGGCGGGCACCCTCTACCTGGTGCGCGAGCGCCGGCGCGATGCCATGCGCGTCCTGGGTTTGATGGCCAAATCCCTTCGGGAGGGCCATACTGTGGCGGTCTTCCCGGAAGGCACCACGGGCTCCGGTCATGGCGTGATGCACTTCCATGGCAACTTGCTGCAGGCCGCCATCGACGCCGGCGTGCCCGTGCAGCCTGTGGTGCTGCGCTACAGCGATCCGCAAAGCAAGGTCAGTGCGCGCGCCGCCTATGTGGGCGAGATGACCGTGATGCAGTCCCTTTGGTCGGTGGTCACCGCCCGTGGCCTTTGCGTCCATGCCCACATCCTGCCGCTGCAGAGCGCCCAGCATGCCGACCGGCGTGCGCTGGCGGCTCTGCTGGAGGAGGACATTGCCGCGGCCCTGTCCGAACAGGTGTCATGAATCCCCCTCTTTTCGAGACAAAGCTCTCGGCTTTTTGCTTTTATCCTGTGGTGACGTCCCGAATTGCGGGTTGTCACGCAGTTCGCCCCGCCAAGCTCAGATTATTGTTTTGGCACAAAGATGATCAATCGGGGGCCCTCTACAATCTCGCGTCCCGCTGAAAGGTCTTTTGATGTCATTTTTTGAATACTTCGGGTCGCTCCATGACGGCCTGGTGCAATGGGCGATCCAGGGAGTGGTGGACGCCAGTTGGTGGCAAATTGTCGCCTACACGCTGATATTGACTCACATCACGATCGCATCTGTCACGATCTTCCTGCATCGTTCGCAGGCGCATCGTGCCCTCGATCTGCATGCGATCCCCTCGCATTTCTTCCGTTTCTGGCTGTGGCTGACCACCAGCACGGTGACCAAGCAGTGGGTGGCGGTGCACCGCAAGCACCACGCCAAGTGCGAAACGGCGGAAGACCCCCACAGCCCGGTGGCCCACGGCATCAAAAAAGTGCTGCTGGAAGGACGCGAGCTCTACCGTGATGAGGCCATGAAGGCCGAGACCCTGAAGAAATTCGGTCACGGCACCCCCGATGACTGGCTCGAGCGCCATCTCTATACCCCCCGCAACAACTGGGGCCCGATCGTCATGCTGCTGATCGACCTGGCCTTGTTCGGCGCCATCGGCATCACGGTCTGGGCCGTGCAGATGGTGTGGATCCCCATCACCGCCGCCGGCATCATCAATGGCCTGGGCCACTGGTGGGGCTACCGCAACTTCGAGGCGGCCGATGCCTCCACCAACATCTCGCCCTGGGGCCTGATCATCGGTGGCGAAGAGCTGCACAACAACCACCACACCTATCCGACCTCGGCCAAGCTGTCCGTCAAGCCCTATGAATTCGACATCGGCTGGGGCTACATCCGTGGCCTCGAGATGCTGGGCCTGGCCAAGGTCCGCAAGACGCCGCCGCGCCTGACGCTGGGCGATGTCAAGCCGGTGGCCGATGCCAAGACGCTCGAAGCCATCGTGGCCCACCGCTACGAACTGATGGCCGGCTATGCACGCGAAGTGCGCCTGGCCTGCGCCGCCGAAGTGGCCCGCTTGAAGGCCAACGGCCAGACCGCCGCGGCCCACAAGCTCCAGCGTGTGCGCGAGTGGATGCACCGCGATGTCGAACAGATGCCTGAAGGCATGCAACTGGAAGTCGAGCAGGCGCGTGCCCACAGCCCTCACCTGGACAAGCTCATCGCCATGCGCGAAGAACTGCGCGCGCTGTGGACGCGCACCAATGTGTCGGCCGAACAGCTGGTGGCCGATCTCCAGGCCTGGTGCCACCGCGCCGAGGCCAGCGGCATCGCCGCCCTGCAGGAGTTTTCGCGCAAGGTCAGGGCCGCGCAGCACGCCGCCTGACCCGGCTTGAATCGCTCGTTCTGCAAGAAGCCACCTTCGGGTGGCTTTTTGCATTTCAGGCTTCATTTATTCGCACCTGGGTCGATAACAAGGCGTTCGCGTTCGCCTTACAGGACATCCCATGCGATATCTGCGCTCGTTGTTGCTGATGCTGTTCAGCCTGACCTGGATGCTGCCTTCCATGGCAGTGGAAACCAGAACTGGATGCGACGCCTGTCACATCCGCGTCGACAGCCTGGACCAACCCGTCAAACTCGCCGGTAACTGGCTTTTCACCCGCGACGACGCGGCACACAACAAGGACCCCGGCATCGACACCAGCGACTGGAAGCTGGCCAAGGCGCCCGGTCCCTGGAAGCCCATCTATGGCGATGGCAAGCTCTTCACCGTGGGCTGGTACCGGGGCACGCTGGTCTTCGATCCTTCGCTGATCGGCACCGAGGTCGTGCTGCTGGTCAACACCTACATGGCGCGCATGAACGTCTATGTGGATGGGCAGGAGATCTACACCCGCCCGCACAACATCAACCTCGAGCGCTACTACTCGATCCAGCCGATCCCCTTGCGCTTCAAGGTCACCAAGGCGACGCACACCGTGGCCTTCCGCGTGGACACGCCGCTGATGACGGGCGTCTACCAGTTGCCCTTCGAGATGCACCGCTACGACCCGCATGACACCAGTCTGGCCTTGTGGCAGTTCTGGGGTGGGGAGGCGCGCACCATCGCGGCCTACACCATGATGGGCTTCGGCCTGTTCTTCCTGCTGGTGTTCGCCAAGACCCGCTACCCGCTGTACCTGTGCGCGGCCCTGTCCGGCATCTTGATCTTCCCGTTCTTCGGTTCGCCTGGCGACTACTTCATGAAGATCTTCACGCCGGAGACCATGCTGTTCAGCCACTACCTGGGCATCGCGGCGATCCTGAACTTCTACCTGTTCGGGCAGTTCATCACCCACCGCTTCACGCCGCGGCTGAACTGGTTCTTCGGGGTGCTGTACTTCGGCTTGACGGCCGCCCTGGCCACCATGCTGTTCTCGCCGAACCTGCATGTCTTCCAGACCGCGCGTCCGGTCCTCTTCATCCTCACGCTCATCACCGGCACACTCGGCACCTTGCAGCTCGGCCGCGCGATGTTCGAGAAGAAGACGGGCGCGGCGGTGCTGTTCTTCGCCGAGCTCTTCTTCCTGCTGACAGGCTTCAACGACGTGCTGATGGCCCTGGGCAAGTGGGATTCCTTCTCGATGATCTTCTTCGGGACCGTCGTGTTCATGGTCGCGATGATGTACGTCGCCTCGCTGAGCTTCGCCAACACCTTCGTGGAGAACCGCCAGCTGGTCAAGGATCTGCAAAGGATGAACGACAAGCTGGAAGACCTGGTCGCCGAGCGCACGGAGCAGTTGCGCGAGAAGACCCAGGACATCCAGAGCATGCTGCAGAACATGCCGCAGGGCGTGCTGACGATCACCGCCGACGGGCAGGTGCACCCCGAGTACTCGGTCTACCTGGAGACCATCCTGGAGACCAAGGACATCGCCGGCAAGCACCTGATGCCGCTGCTGTTCGCCAACAGCGATCTGGGTGCGGACAGCCTCTCGCAGGTGGAGACCGCCGTGGGTTCCTGCGTGGGCGAAGACGCGATGAACTTCGAGTTCAACGCCCACCTGCTGGTCACCGAGTTCACCCGGAACATGGCTGATGGCCGTGTGAAGACACTGGCTTTGAGCTGGTCGCCGATCTGCGATGACACGGGCACGGTCGAAAAGCTCATGCTCTGCGTGCGCGATGTGACAGAGCTCAAGCGCCTGGAGCAGGCCGCCAGCGCACAAAAGCGCGAACTGGACATCATCGGCGAGATCCTGACGGTCACGCAGGAGAAGTTCAACGACTTCATCGATGGCGCCCTGAAGTTCATCGAGGACAACCGCCAGTTGATCTCGACCACGGCCTTCAAGAACCTCGACACGGTCAACCTGCTGTTCCGCAACATGCACACCATCAAGGGCAATGCGCGCACTTACGGTTTGCTCAATATGACCAACCTCATCCACGTGGCGGAGCAGGCCTACGACGACCTGCGCAAGAACGAGGACGTCGCGTGGCAGCCCGATGCGCTGCTGGCGCAGCTTGACGAGGTCAAGGCGGTGGTCGAGGACTACGCGCGCATCAACGACAAGGTGCTGGGCCGCAAGGGCCCGGGCCGACGCGGCAGCGTGGACAAGTATGTGATGGTCGAGCGCGACCAGGTCGACGCCTCGCTGCGCCTGCTGGCCGGCGTGAACCCGAACGATGTGGTGGCCATGCGCGCGGCGCTCAATCAGATCGGCCTGACGCTGAACCTGATCGGCACGGAGCGCATCGAGGATGTGCTGGCCGGTGTGATCGATTCGCTGCCGTCGCTGGCGCGTGAACTCGGCAAGGAGCCGCCGGTCGTGCGCATCCAGGATCGGCAGATCCTGGTGCGCAACCAGATCGCGCCCTTGCTCAAGAACGCCTTCACCCACCTGTTGCGCAATTCGATGGACCACGGGCTGGAGACGGCCGAAGTGCGGCAGGAAGCGGGCAAACCGGCCGCGGGCAACATCCTGCTGGATCTGGCCCTGGAGCAAGGCAAGCTGGCCATCAGGCTGCGCGACGATGGCCGCGGCCTGGCGGTCGGACGCATCCGCGCCCGCGCGCTGTCCGAAGGCCTGCTCACGCCCGAGCAGGCGGCCGACCCCGCCCGGGTGGCTCAGACCATCTTCCAGTCCGGCGTGTCCACCGCCGAGCAGATCACCGAGGTGTCGGGGCGCGGCGTGGGCATGGACGCCGTCAAGGGCTTCATCGAGAAGGAGGGCGGCAGCATCGCCATCCACTTCGTGGACGATGCGCATGGGGCCGATTACCGCGCCTTCGAGCTGCTCATCACGCTGCCCGAGCGGTTTGCCGCGCAGGCCGATCTGCGTCAGCCTTTCGGTCTGCGCTCCGGTGCCCCGACGCTGATGGGTTGAACCTGGCCGCCTGTCCAGCCCCGCGCGTGGACAGGTGGCTGGAACTTGCGATAAGCAGCGCAAAAAACCCGCCGAGCTTGCACTCGGCGGGTTTTTTGTTTGTTGGCGCAGCGGCTGAAGGAACGGTCCGGTCAGGTCCGTCCAGGCCGCAGCCCCATCACTTCAGCTTGACTTCCTTGTAGGCGACGTGCTTGCGTGCCTTGGGGTCGAACTTCATGAATTCCAGCTTTTCGGGCGTGGTCTTCTTGTTCTTGCTGGTGGTGTAGAAGTGGCCGGTACCCGCAGTGGATTCCAGCTTGATCTTTTCGCGTCCGCCTTTAGCAGCCATGGTTCACCCCTTCGATTACAGTTCGCCGCGGGCGCGCAGGTCGACGAGGACCTGATCGATGCCCACCTTGTCGATCAGACGCAGCGCAGCCGTGGAAACGCGCAGGCGCACCCAGCGGTTTTCGCTCTCGACCCAGAAACGACGGTACTGCAGGTTGGGCAGGAAACGACGCTTGGTTTTGTTGTTGGCGTGGGAAACATTGTTCCCCACCATCGGGCCCTTGCCCGTGACTTGACAGACGCGTGCCATGACGCTTCTCCGTATCGCTGTTGCGCATTCAAGATGCGCTTGTGTTGCGGACAGTGGCCAGAGCAGGGGGCGATCAAACGCTGCCCTGGTGAACCACCCTTCCGAAAAGAGCCGTGGCAAAACTGCAAGCCGTGCAAGCACGCTGCAGGTTTGCCATGAAGCCCCTTCGGGACGATTTTTGGCAAAACCGAGATTATAGCCAGATTTTGGGGCTTTGGCAAAGTTGCAGCCGGGTGGGTGCCTGGCGCGGCCTTCAACGCCCCGCCTGGCCCCTGCCGCAGCGGCCTTTAGCCCCCTTGCTGATCCAGGAAGCGCTGGGCGTCCAGGGCGGC
>CAYPUS010000143.1:0-8250 GCA_964413815.1 uncultured Aquabacterium sp.
CGTGGGCGATTCGCGCGAGATCGACCGGCCGCTGCTGCTGCGCCATCCCGAGTTGCAGGCGGTCTATGCGCAATGGGCTGGGCAGGACACGGTGCAGCGCATGCTGCAGGGCCATGAGGCGCGGATCTCGCCGGATGCGGCCGGGCAGGGTCAGGCATGAGCCACACGCCTTCAGCCGTGCGCATCCTGTTCTTTGCCGATGCGGCCAGCGTGCACACGCGGCGCTGGGTGGCCGCGGCCGTCGAGCGCGGCGCGCAGGCCGTCGTGGTCACGCGCCGGCCGGCCGAGGTGCCGGGCGCGCAAGAGGTGATCGCCCTGGCACCCGGAGGCGATAAGCCAGGCTGGTTCACCGCGCTGCCGGCCGTGCGCCGCGTGTCGCGCGAGCTCGCTGCGCGTTTCCAGCCCACGCTGGTGCACGGGCACTACGTGACCTCCTATGGCCTGTGGGCCGCGGCCTGTGGGCTGCCCTGCCCCAAGGTGCTCACCGCCTGGGGGAGCGACATCCTGGTCACGCCGCGTGAAAGCCGCCTGATGCGCGCGGTGGTGGGCTGGTCGCTGCGGCATGCCGACCTGATCACCGCCGATTCGATGGACATGGTCGAGGAGATCGCGCGCTACCACCCGCAGGCACCTTGCCACCAGATCCTGTGGGGCGCGGACACCGACAAGTTCGTGCCCGGCGATGCGGGCCAGGACTTCGATGTCGTGAGCCTGCGCTCGTGGGAGCCCAACTACAACATCGATGTCATCGTCGAGGCCTTCTCGCGCTTTCTCGCGCTGCGCCCCCATTCGCAGGCCCGCCTGCATCTGCTGGGCGGCGGGGAGATGAAAGAGGCCCTGACACGCCGGGTGGAGGAGCTCAAGCTCGTGCAGCAGGTGCGCTTCCATGGCCGCGTGGGCGATGCCGAGATGGTGGCCGCCATCCAGCGCAGCCGCGTCAGCGTTTCCGTGCCCACCAGCGATGCGACCTCGGTCTCGGTGCTGGAGTCGATGGCCTGCGGCCTGCCCATCATCGCCACCGACCTGCCGGCCAACCGGCAGTGGATCGATGATCGCGGCGGCTGGCTCGTGCCGGTGCGCGATGTCGATGCCATCGCTCAGGCCTTGGTTGAGGCCCATGACCAGCCCGAACAGGCGGCGCGGCGCGGCCTGTTCAACCGCGAGCGCATCGAGCGCGAGGCCTCGCGGCGCGGCCAGATGGATGCGATGTGGCAGCTCTACCTGAAGCTGGTGCAACCTTGCACGCCCCGTGTGTGCCGCAAGCGCCCGCGTGCCCGCTGAAGAAGGAGGCAGGCTTGAGCCGTTCATTGATCTCGGTCATCGTGCCGTGCCGCAACGAGCGCGACTTCATCGAGGCCTTCTGCGCGAGTGTGGCCGCGCAGGCCTTGCCCGAAGGCTGGTCGCTGGAGGTGCTGATCGCCGATGGCATGAGCGACGATGGCACGCGTGAGCGCCTGGCCGACTGGTGCCAGCAGGATGCGCGCTTCGTGATGATCGACAACCCCGGTCGCATCGTGTCCTGCGGGCTCAACCAGTGCATCGCGCGGGCGCAAGGCGCCTTCATCGTCCGGCTGGATGTGCACACCGTCTATGCCGAGGACTACATCGCGCAGTGCCTGGCGACCTGGCAGCGCACGGGCGCCGACAACGTCGGTGGCCCTTGGCGGGCGCAGGGCGTGGACGGGGCGGCCGGCCGGGTGCAGCGCGCGGTGGCCGCCGCTTTTCAGTCGCGCCTGGTTTCGGGCGGGGCGCTGTCGCGTGACCTGGCCTATGAAGGCGAGGTCGACACCGTCTACCTGGGGGCGTGGCCGCGCGAGACTTTCGCGCGCTTCGGCACCTTCGACGAGACCCTGGTGCGCAACCAGGACGACGAACACAACCTGCGCATCCACAAGGGCGGCGGGCGCATCTGGCAATCGGCCAGCATCCGATCGACCTACTTTCCGCGCGGCAGCAAGCTCGATGTGTTCCGCCAGTACCGGCAGTACGGCTACTGGAAGCCTTTCGTGATGAAGAAGCACGGCCAGGCCGCCGCGCTGCGGCATCTTGTGCCGGGGCTGTTCGTGGGCGTGTTGATGGTCTTGCTGGCGCTGACGCTGCTGGGTTCTCTGGCGCTTTACCTGATGCCACGTGGGCATGAAGGCCTGCTGCAGGGCCTCATCTGGGCGACGGGGCTGGCCACGGTCGGCCTGCTCGGGCTGGCGCTGCTGTATGGCACGGTGGTGCTGCTGATCAGCCTGCGCATCGCGTCCGAGCAAGACGGTGGTGGCTTGCTGCCCCATCTGCCCGATGTCATCGCCGCTTACCACTTCGGCTATGGCCTGGGGTCGCTGAGGGGCTGGTGGGATGCGCTGGTGCGGGGCAAGCCGGATCCGGGCTTTGGCAAACTGACACGGTAGGGCTGAAGGCCCCCCCCCGAAGCGACTTCGTCGCTCCCCCCCAGGGGGGCGCCGACGGTGGACCGGCAAAGCCGGATCCACGGCGGCCGCTGGGTTGGGGTGCGCGGTGCGGTGGGTTGAGGTGTTGAAATTGAAAGATTGATCATGACTGAGTCGAAAGAGCCTTCTTTGCCTTTCTTGCCTTTTGCCTTGCCTGAAATTGGCGAGGAGGAGATCGCCGAGGTGGTCGATGCCTTGCGATCGGGCTGGGTGACGACGGGGCCGAAGGCGCGCAAGTTCGAGGAGGCGTTTGCGGCTTATCTGTCGGCAGGAGCGGGTGCGCAAGATGAAGGCGCTGCGCCGCTGCAGGCCATTGCGGTCAACTCGGCCACGGCGGGGCTGCATCTGGCGCTGGAGGCGCTGGGCATCGGGCCGGGCGATGAGGTCATCACGACCACGCACACCTTCACCGCCACGGCGGAGGTGGTGCGTTATCTGGGCGCGGATGTGAAGCTGGTCGACATCGATCCGGCCACGCTCAACATCGATCCGGTCGCGGTCGAGGCGGCCATCACGCCGCGCACCAAGGCCATCATGCCGGTGCATTACGCGGGCCTGTCGGTGGACATGGATGCCATCCACGCGATCGCGCGCAAACATGGCTTGAAGGTGGTCGAGGATGCGGCCCATGCGCTGCCCACCACCTGGAAGGGGCGTCTGATCGGTACGCTGAACAGCGATGCCGTGGTGTTCAGCTTCTATGCCAACAAGACGATGACGACGGGTGAGGGCGGCATGCTGGTCACACGCGATGCGCAGCTGGCCGCGCGCGCCAAGGTCATGCGCCTGCATGGCATCAACCGCGATGCCTTTGACCGCTTCACCGCCAAGGTGCCGAGCTGGTATTACGAGATCGTCGCCCCCGGCTTCAAGTACAACCTGACTGACATCGCGGCGGCCTTGGGGCTGCACCAGCTCAAGCGCATCGATGGCTTCCAGCGCCGTCGCGAAGACATCGCGGCGCGCTACGACGCCGCCCTGGCCGACCTGCCCCTGATCCTGCCGCCCAGGCCCGTCAACGAGGGCGATGTGCACTCCTGGCACCTGTACGTGGTGCGTCTGAAGGACGAAGCCGGCACCACGCGCGACGCGGTGATCGAGCGCCTCTTTGCCGACGGCATCGGCGTGAGCGTGCACTACATCCCGCTGCACCTGCACCCTTATTGGCAAGAACGCTATGCGCTGCGCCCCGAGCAGTTTCCGCACAGCCAGAAAGCCTACGAGCGCATGCTGACCTTGCCGCTTTACACGCGCATGACGGATGCCGATGTCGAGCGCGTGATCCGCGCGGTGCGCACGGCATGCGGCGCCTGATGGACCTGATGCGCCTGATGTGTCCATGAGCAAGCGCCTGTTCGATCTGCTGCTGTCTTCGCTGGGCCTGCTGGTGCTGGGGCCGGGCATGCTCTTGATCGCGCTGCTCGTCAAGCTCGATTCGCCGGGCCCCGTCTTCTACCGGCAAGAGCGGGTGGGCCGCCATGGCAAGCCCTTTCGCATCCACAAGTTCCGCACCATGCGGCACGACCCGGCCGGCGGCGGCCTGCAGATCACCGTGGGCGCAGACAGCCGCATCACCCGCATCGGCCACCTGCTGCGCGCCAGCAAGCTCGACGAGCTGCCGCAGCTGATCGATGTCTGGCTGGGCGACATGAGCCTGGTCGGCCCCAGGCCCGAGGTGCCGCGTTATGTGGCGCACTACCCGCCCACACTGCGCGAGAAGGTGCTGTCGGTGCGCCCGGGCATCACCGACATCGCCTCCATCGAATACCGGGACGAAAGCGCCGTGCTGGCTCGGGCCAAAGACCCGGAGCAGGCCTACCTCCACGAGGTGCTGCCGCACAAGCTGGCCCTGGCGGCCAGCTATGTGGACCAGGCCTCGGTGTGGCTGGATGTGAAGCTGATCGTGCGCACGATTGGGGCAATTCTGCGGCGCTGACCCCCTGACCGGGTGGACTGCAGCGTCTTCAGAGGGAGGGTGTCACGCTCCAGTGCCACGATGCCTCACCCGAACAGGTTGACCCGACCGATAATGTGGGTGCACGCACAAGCCGTGTCCGTCGTCCTCTCCAGCTGTCCCGATGAACCACCCCCAGGCCACCCAGGAGGCCTACCTCCCCGCCATCCATGAAAGGCGCACCAGCGTTCACGCCGAACGCCTGCGCACTTCCATGGCGGACTGGTCCGCGGCGCTGGCGGCGGTGAGCGACCTGCCATCGGCGGTGCGGCAGGACGTGGTCGATGCGCTGGAGCTGGCGCGGCGCTTCAATGCCGAGGTCGTGCGCCCCATGGCCCTGCAGATCGACCAACGTGCGCTGGACGAGCCCGATTACGTGCCACGCGAGCTGATCCGGTTGGCCGGCCAATGGGGCTTGTTCACGGTCTGGATGCCGTCCCTGTTCGGCGGCAAGGGTTGGAACTTCATCTCGCTGTATGCCTTCCTGGAGGAGGTCTCCAGCGCGTGCCTGGGCATCGCCAATGTCATCGGCGTGCACTACATGGGCATGGCCATGCTCACGGCCAGCTGGAACATGCGCCTGGCCCACCGCGTGCTGAGCGATGTGAGCGAAGGCGAGCGCCTGGGCGAGCCCCGCCTGATCAGCCTGGCGATGAACGAGCCGCTCGCCGGCTCCGACGTGACCGAGACGCTGCTGCTGCAAAGGGCGCAACTGGGCACGCGCGCGCAGGCCCAACCCGATGGCGGCTACCTGCTCGAAGGCTGCAAGACCCTGGTCTCCAACGGCCACGTTTCCACCTGGCACATGGTGCTGGCCTATGAAGACTTGGCCCGTCCGGCCGACACCATGGTGCTGCTGGCGGTGCGCAGCGATGCACCGGGGCTGCGCCTGGGGCGCATGGCCGACAAGCTCGGCCAGCGTGCGTGTGTGGCCTCTGAGTTGGTGTTCGAGCGCTGCGCGGTGGCGGCCGAGCATGTGGCGCTGGACCGGTCCTTGACGCAGGGCCTGTCGCGGCCGCACCGCGAGCTGTCGCAGACCTTGCTGGACTACGTCACCTCGTGCACGCGCGCGGGGGTGGGCGCCTTTGCCGCCGGCGCCGCGCGGGGTGCCTATGAATCGGCGCGCGACCATGCCTTGCGCAAGCGCACGCCGGTGGGCCGCCTGCTCGAGCAACAGTGGGTGCATACCACCCTCGCCGAGATGCACAAGAACGCCAGCCTGGCCCGCCAGGCCTATCTGGAATCGGCCCTGGCCAATGGCATGGGCGGGCTGTTCCGGCTGATGTTCTACCGCCCGCTGTACTGGGCCGACCAGTTGGCGCCGATGCGGGTGTGGCGGGTGCTGACGCGCTGGGCCTTGCGCTCGCGCCGTGCCGCGCGCTTTTTCCAGCACCGCTGTCTGGATGCGCAGCCGCGCGAGTGGCAGAACCTGGTGGCCGGCCTGGCTTCATCGGCCAAGGTGGCGGCCAGCGACCTGGCCATGGTCAACGCCGGCCTGGCCATGGACCTGATCGGCCCCGACAGCCTGCGCCACGAAATGGGCGCCGAAAAGCGCCTGCGCGACGCCAAGGTCCTGCAGATCTACGAAGGCACCAACCAGATCAATCTGGTCAACCTGTTCAAGTGCCGTGTGCGGCCCGACGACAGTGTGGCCGTGTTCATGCGCGAGGACGACCCCCGATGAGCGGCGCGCAGATGCTCAAGATGCTCTGGCCGGAGGATGGACAGGATGCCTGGTGGGCCACCGCTGACCGTGTGGCCAGGGGGCTGGCCGCCGACCATGCCGCACGGCAGCAAAGCGCGCAGGCATCCGAGCTTGCGCAGCCCCTCGCGGCCACCGCAGCGCGGCGCGCCAGGCTGCACGCGCCACCAGGCTGGCTGGACAGCATGCACGGCCTGGGCTGGGCCAGCCTGTGCGCCGACCGGGCGCATGGCGGGCAGGGGCAGCCGCTGGGCGTGCTGTGCCGGGTGCTCGAGGCCGTCTCGGCGGTGCGCGCGAGCGCGGCCGCCACGGTGTATGCCAGCGCGGCCGCCCACATGGCCATCAACACGGCCATCGACATGGCGGCGAACGCGGGCGCCAGCCTGGCCGGCTCGCTGTCCGAGCGCAAGCGCCTGATGCGCGATGTCGTCGTCGACTGGCTGGCCTGGCCTGCCTTCCATGACATCGATGAGCAACTGTGGCCAGCCGTGGACGCGCAAGGCTACCTGCGAGGTCAGGTCGACATGCTGGTCGGTGGCCTGCATGCACCCTGGGCCGTGCTGCCCGCCTTGCTGCGCGACCAGAGCGTGGGCCTGGTGCTGGTGGACCTGAGGCATCCCGCTGTGAGCCGCGGCGCGCCGGTGGCCACCCTGGGCCTGCGCGATTGCGGCATGGCCGATGTGGAGTTCGGCGGTGTGCCCTGCGAGCTGCTGAGCACACGGGGGCATGCGCTGTATGCGACGCTCTCGGGCAAGCTGGCTCCTGCCGCCATGGCGATGCTTGCGGGCGTGTCGCGCGCCTGCCTCGAGGCCGCCATGGCGCATGCGGCCACACGGCGGCAGGGCGGCGGGCGGCTGGACGGCTGGGGTGAGGTCCGGCGACTGCTCTCCGTGATGCAAGAGCGCCTGCGCGTGCAGCAGGGCCTCCTGCATGCGGCTTTGTCATCCGAGGGCGAGCCGGCGATGCTCAATGCCCGCTATGCCGCGCTGCATGCCGGCAAGCTCGCTTGCGAGCAGGCCAGCGATGGCGTGCAGGTGCTGGGTGGTGCGGCGTATGTTCAAAGCGCGCCACCGGCTGCGCGCCTGGGCGATGCACACCAGTTGCAATGCCTGATGGGCGGTGTGGCCTGGCGGCGCCAGCAACTCATGGCGCAGGCCATGGGCCCCACTGCGGTGTGAACAAGGCGAACGCGGCGCAGGCGCTCAGGCAGGGATGCCGCAGAGCTTGAGCAGCAGCTTGTGCAAGGTGTGCTGCTCTTGGGCATCCAGGGCGCTGACGACGGCACGGTCCTGTGCCACCACCAACTCGGTGATCGCCTCCAGATCGGCGCGGCCCTTGTCGGTCAGCGCCAGACTGAAGGCGCGGCGGTCTTCCGGCGAGGGCTGGCGCTCCATGTAGCCCAGCTCTTCCAGCGCATCGACCAGGATCACGGCACCCGAGCGGGCGATGCCCATGATCTTGGCCAGTTGGGTCAACTTCAGCCCGGGGTTGAGCGAGACGATCACCATGGCCGAAAAGCGCGGCGGGGTGATACCCCAAGAGGCCAAGGCGGCGATGAAGCTTTCGTAAGTCCTGATTTGCGCGCGGCGGATCGCATAGCCCATCAGCGTGTCCAGCACACCGTATTGGATGCCCGGCACCTGGGCGACGAAGAGTTCCGGATCACTCATGGACATGGCTGTGGTGTGGGCCTGGCGCAAGAGGCTGTTGAGGGCCGTTGACGGAACAGACAGAGGCCAACGGATGGTGCGATGCGGGGACAGCTGGACGCCTGATTGTAAAGAGGCCGATCATGGCGTGGATGCGACATTGCGCGTGTGGCGCCCATGCCATGTCCAGGGTGTATTGCATGGTCACGGTGGGGTCAGCAGGCCACGATGTTGACCGCAAGCCCGCCCAGTGCCGTCTCCTTGTACTTGGCCTTCATGTCGGCACCGGTCTCCCGCATGGTTTGGATCACCTTGTCGAGGCTGACCCGGTGCTGACCATCGCCATGCAGCGCCAGCCGGGCGGCGTTGATGGCCTTGACGGAGGCGATCGCGTTGCGCTCGATGCAGGGGATCTGAACCAGGCCTCCGACCGGGTCGCAGGTCAGGCCCAGGTGGTGTTCCATGCCGATCTCGGCGGCGTTCTCGATTTGCTCGGGCGTGCCGCCC
>CAYPUS010000144.1:0-8228 GCA_964413815.1 uncultured Aquabacterium sp.
ACCTTCAGGCTGGAGGCCAGGCCACCGATGACCAGGGGCTGACCATCGCGCAGGGTGACGCTGTAGGTGCCGTCGGATTGCGCCACCACGCGCAGGGCCACCAGGCTGGAGAGCGAATCGACCTTCTGATCGCGCTCGTCCATCAGGGCCGCGGCATTGCCATTGGTGGCCTGGATGGCGGCGATCTCCTTGTTGAGCACCGCGATGTCCTGGGTCAGGCCATTGACCTGGGCGGCCGTGGCCTCGCGCTGCTGGTAGACCGACAGGCGCTGGTTCGACAGCACCTGGCTGAGCGAGTTGAAGCGGTCGGCCAGGGCACCTGCGGCGGTGATGACCTGCTGGCGCAGGGGCACGGAGTTGGGTTCGACGCTGGCGGCGTTGAGCGCGGCAAAAAAGCCATCGAGACCGCCGTTGATGCTGGCCTCTTCGGCGCCCATCACCTGCTCGATCTGGGTGAGGTAGGGCTGGATGGTGGCGCGCTGGCCCAACTCGGACCCCGACTGCCACATCTGCTGGTTCTTGTAGTTCTCACTGAAGCGCAGCAGCGAGGAGACCTGCACGCCCGAGCCGGCGGCCAGCTTGCCCGTCAGCTGCGGGCCGTTGGCGCCCAGCACCACGCCCTGGCGCGTGTAGCCTGGCGTCATCACGTTGGCGATGTTCTGGCTGGACGTGTTGAGGGCCGCTTGCGCCGCGAGGGCGCCGGACAGGGCGTTGTAGATGGAGCTCATGGCGGCGCGGGTGGCTGGGTGGTGTCGGAGGTCTCAAACCTGATTGGCGACCGAAAAGGGCCGGGCATGAAGCCGCAGGCGGTGATCTGTCACGGTTTCAGCGGTTTGGGTGCGGCGGCGGGGGCGGTGGGCACCAGTTGGCGCACGATCGCGTCGGCGATCCCGAATGCGCGCTGTGAGGCCAGGGCATCGGCCACGGCGGTGTCGGCGATGGCGAGCATGTCCTCGTTGATGCGGTTGCGCGAGGGGCTGTCTTCGGCGGCGAAGGCCTCGTTGGTGCGGCGCATCTGTTTGAGCATCTCGTTGATGAAGAGGCTCTCGAACTTCTCGGCAGCCTGGGCCACGCGGGCTTGGTCACCCGCCTTGTCACCCGCATTGAGAGACGCGGGCGCGTCGGCCTGGATCGCGGGGGCGATGGCGGCGGGCAGGGCGGTGGACACGGCTGCGCCGGCCTCGGTCAAACCGGGCAAGGGCATCGGCTGGGGTGTGGAAGAGAAGGGCATGCGATGGACCTCGTTCAGATCACGACCAGTTCGCCATCGATGGCGCCGGCCTGGTCCAGCGCCTGCAGGATGGCCATGATGTCGTCGGGCGAAGCGCCGGTGCTGTTGAGCGTGTCGATGATGCGTTGCAGGTCGGCGCCGGCCGGCCACTTGAACATCTGACCCGAGCCCTGATCGACGGCCACGCGCGAGCGCGGCGTGACGGTGGTCTCGCCACGGCCGAAGGGCGCGGGCTGGCTGACGGCCGGCGTTTCGGAGACCACGACCTTGAGCGAGCCATGGGTGACCGCGGCCGGCCGCACCGTGACGCCTTGCGAGATCACGACGGTGCCGGTGCGGGAGTTGAAGACCACGCGGGGCAGCTCGTCGCCGGTGCTGACACGCAGCGATTCGATCTGCGCCACGAAGGCCACGCGGCGGGTCGGATCGGCCGGTGCCTGCACCTCGATGCTGGTGCCGTCCTGCGTGGTGGCGATCTCGCCGAAGCGCTGGTTGATCGTGTCGACGATGTTGGTGGCGGTCTGGAAGTTGGGGCGGCGCAGGCTGAGCATCACCGTGGGCCGCGTGGTGAAGTCGGTGGGGATCTCGCGCTCAATGGTCGCGCCGTTGGGGATGCGGCCGGTGGTGGGCGTGTTGACGGTGACGCTCGAGCCGCTGTTGCCCTGGGCGGACAGGCCGCTGATCACGAGGTTGCCTTGCGCCAGCGCATAGACCTCGCCATCTGCCGCGCGCAGTGGTGTCATCAGCAGCACGCCGCCACGCAGGCTCTTGGCATCGCCCAGCGAAGAGACGGTGATGTCGATGGTCTGGCCCTTGCGGTAGCCGGGCGGGAACACGGCGTTGATCATGACCGTGGCGACGTTCTTGAGCTTGGGGTCGGTCTGCTCGGGCGGCTTGACGCCGAACTGCTTGAGCATGTTGTTGACCGACTGGCCCGCGAACTTGACCTGGGTGCTGTCGCCCGTGCCGTGCAGGCCGACGACCAGGCCATAGCCGATCAGTTGGTTGTCGCGCACGCCTTCGACGTGCACGAGGTGGCGCAGCGGCGTGGCCGAAAGGGGCGGCTTGGCGGCCGGCGCGGCCTGGGCCAGGCCCGCCATCAGCGTGGGCAGGACCAGCAGGGCGGCGGCGGCGAAGGATCGGATCAGGTGCATGGCGGGACCTCGTGTCATGCCGCTCAGAAGGGCATCCAGGGGCTGGTGAAGAAACGCGTCAGCCAGCCCGGGCTGTTGCTGTCGGCCAGCGCGCCGCGCCCGGAGTAGGCGATGCGGGCATTGGCGATGCGCTGCGAGGACAGGCGGTTGTCGGCGTCGATGTCGGCCGCGCGGGCGTAGCCGCTGAGCTGGATGAACTCTTCGCCCTGGTTCAGGGTGAGCGACTTCTCGCCCTTGACCAGCAGCAGGCCATTGGGCAGGACTTCCTGCACGATGACCGTGATGGCGCCTTGCAGGGCGTTTTGCTGCGTGCTGGAGGCGCTGCCCGAGAAATCGCGCTCGGCCTCGATGGCCGCATCGGCCTTGTAGCGGCGGCCGGCCAGCACGGGCGCGGCGATGCCCACGCTGCTTTCCTTGCTGAAGCTGGTGTCGGCCGTCTTGCGCGCCTGCGTGGTCTCTTGCAACAGGACGGTGAGCACGTCGCCGGGGCGGAAGGCGCGGTTGTCGGCCGTGAGCGACCAGGCCGCGTCGGGCACGAACACGCCGCCACCGCTGGCCTTGCGCGGCGCGGCGGCCGGCACAGGGGGCGGGTCGTCCAGCAGCGTGCGCTGCTGGGTGAGCGGTGGCATGGCGCAGCCGCTCAGCACCAGCACGAGCAGGAGCAAGGGTGTCAGTGCGGCGCGCAGCATCGTTCGGCCCTCGTTCATTACCTGGATGCCTGAGACAGGTACTGCAGCATGTTGTCGGCCGCGCTGAGCACCTTGGTGTTCATCTCGTAGGTGCGTTGCGCCGCGATCATGTCGACCATCTCTTCGACGACCTGGACGTTCGAGCCTTCCAGCGAGCCTTGACGCAGCTGGCCCAGGGCGCCTTCGCCGGGCGTGCCCTCGTTGGGTGTGCCGCTGGCGGCCGTCTCTTGATAGAGGTTGTCGCCCATGGCGCGCAGCCCGGCCGGGTTGATGAAGCTGACCAGGGTCAGGCGGCCCAGCTCGGTGGGCGCGGTGCTGCCGGCCACCTGGGCCGACACCAGACCGCTTTCGTTGATGGTGATGCTGGTGGCATTGGCGGGGATGGTGATCTCGGGGCGGATCGCCATGCCCTGGGCCGTCACCAGTTTGCCGTCGGCGTTGACCTGCAGCTGGCCGGCGCGGGTGTAGGCCATGTCGCCATTGGCCGTCTCGACTTGCAGGAAGCCGGCGCCGACGATGGCCACGTCCAGCGCCTGCCCGGTGGTCTGCAGGCTGCCGGTGGTGAAGATCTTCTGCGTGCCCAGCAGGCGCGTGCCATTGCCGAGTTGCACGCCGTTGGGCGAGGCCGTGTCGTTGGCCTGGGTGCTGCCGGGCTCCTTGTCGATCTGGTAGAACAGATCGGTGAAGACGGCGCGGTCGCGCTTGAAGCCGGCGGTGTTGACGTTGGCCAGGTTGTTGGCGATGGCCTGCAGCTTGGCATCTTGTGCCTGCACGCCGGTCTTGCTGATCCACATGGCGGGGTTCATGTGCGCTCCTTTTCGGTCCTTGTGGGACGGTCTGAAAGTGAATGGGGTCTGTCGGTGGACGGGCTTATTCGCGGATGAGGCGGTTGCCGCTCTGGGCCATGTCGTCCGCGGCCTTGTAGAGCTTCATCTGGATCTCGAAGTCGCGGTTCAGGCTCATCACGGCCACCATCTCCTCGACGGCCGAGACGTTGCTGCCTTCGATGTGGCCGCCCTGGACGACGACGGTCTCGTCCATCGGCAGCGTCTGGCCATCGCGGGTGGTGATCAGGCCGGCTTCGTTCTTCGTCAGGTCGGCCGCTTCCGGCTTGACGAGCTTGAGGCGGTCGACGGGCTGCATCTCGGGGCTTTCGGGCGTCTGGATGCGGATGGTGCCGTCGGCATCGATGGCCATGCGGGTGTATTCGGGCAGCACGATGGGGCCGCCGTCGCCCATGACCGCGTGGCCGTTGACGGTCAGCGCGCCTTGCGCGTCGATCGACAGGGCGCCGGCGCGCGTGTAGGCCTCGCCCTCGCCCCATTGCACGGTCAGGAAGCCCGGGCCGGTGATGGCCACATCGAGGTCGCGGCCCGTGGCACGCACGGTGCCGGGGCGCGTGGCCACGGTGCTGGTTTCGGCCTGGGCGGTGTGGCGGGCGTCGTAGCCATAGCCGGGCACGGGCTGGCTGCGCGCCAGCTCCATGTCGGCGCGAAAGCCCGGCGTGTCCAGGTTGGCCAGGTTGTTGGCGTGGACCTGCTGGGCTTTCAGCGCGCGCTCGGCGCCGCTCATGACGGTGTAGATCAGGGCATCCATGGGCTGGCCTCTTTGTCTTGGCTCACAGCGCCTGCATCAGCGACTGCATCAGCTCGCTTTCGGTGGCGATCACCTTGGTGTTGGCCTGGTAGTTGCGCTGCGCGGACATCAGGTCCACCAGTTCGGCCGTCATGTCGACGTTGGACTGCTCGACCGAACCCGGGGTCAGCTTGCCGGCCATGCCGCTGCCGGGCGTGAAGTACAGCGCCGCGCCCGATTCGGCGGTGGCGATCCAGCTGGTGTTGCTGGTCGCGGTCAGCGCGCCTTCGTTGGGGAAGGTGGCCAGCGAGATCCGGCCGACGGCCTGCTTCTGGCCATTGCTGTACTGCGCCATCACCGAGCCGTCTTCCGTCAGGCTCACGCCGGTCAGCGTGCCCGAGGCATAGCCGTTGGTGTCGTTGACGGTGGTGGTGGCCTCGCCCGAGAACTGGGTGGTGCCGGTGTAGTCGATGTCGATGCTCAAGGGCTCGGCATCGGTGGGCGTGCCCAGTGCCACGTTGACGGCGCCGACCGGGCCAAGGAGTTGCCCATCGGTGCCGAAGTTCAGCGTGCTGGTGGCCGGCAGCGTGGCGCCGTCGATCGTGTAGTGCACGGTGACCTCGTTGCCGGCGCTCTTGACGAAGTACTGCGTCATGCTGTGCTGGGCGCCCAGCGAGTCATACACCACCGCGACCATGGAGCCGTTGTAGCTGCTGGGGTCGGCGGTGTTGAAGGGCGTGGTGGGCACGGCCCAGTCGGACGAGAGGTTGCCCACGTACTGCATGCGCGTGGTCGCCTGGGCCGGGATCTGGCCGATGGGCAGACTTAGGTCACCCATGGAGTTCATGGTGGTGCCGCCAGGGGTGATGGGGTAGCCCTGCAGGCGGCGGCCGACGTTGTCGACCAGCATGCCGTTGCGGTCGGCCGAGAAGATGCCCACGCGCGAGTACTGGTAGGCGCCATTGGTGTCGCGCAGCACGAAGAAGCCGCGGCCCTGGATGGCGGCGTCCATGGCGCGGCCCGTGTTGAGCAGGCCGCCGCCGATGTCCATGCTCTGGGTCATCGAGGCCACTTCGGAACCGTTGGACTGGGTGCCAGCGACCACCGCCGCGAAGTTGGCGCGGCTGGTCTTGAAGCCATAGGTGGCCGAGTTGGCGATGTTGTTGCTGATGGTTTCCAGCTGCGTGTTGATGGCATTGATGCCGGTCAGCGCGATGTCGAAGCTCATGTGTGCGTCCTTTCGGGGCGTGATCAGTTGGCCCGCGGGCCGTTGAAGGCGGTGATGCTGTCGATGCTGGTCTCGCCCACGGACGAGACGTTCAGCACCGGCTGGCCGGCAGCGGACATGCGCAGGCTGCGCAGCAGGCCGTTGATGTCGATGGGCGGTGTTTCCTGCGAGGCGCATTCGATCTCGATCGAATAGTTGCCGGCGGGGATGGCATGGGCGATGGGATCGATCTCAAAGTTGACTTCGCCGATCGGAAGGGTGCCCAGCTCGACGCGGTGCTCGATGCCACCGGCGCCACGCAGCACCACGGTGTTGCGCGCCGAGCTGGATGTCAGCTCGAAGCGGCCTTCCACGGGCGTGCTGCCGTCGAGCGAGACGCGGTCCGAGCGCACCGACACCTCGGTGCCGACCTGGGCGCCCAGGCCCAGGGTCTGCAGGCTCTGGAACAGGCTGGTGTTGGCCGCCGACTGCGTGGCCAGCTTTTGCAGCGCTTCCATCTGGCTGAGCTGGGTCAGTTGCGCCACGAAGTCGCTGGGGTCGGTCGGCTCCAGCGGGTTCTGGTTGCGGATCTGGGCCACAAGCAGGGTCGTGAACAGGTTCTGCTGGCTTTGCGAGCCATCGGCGGCTGGCGCGATGGCCGCGTCGCCACCCTGGGTCACGCCGGAATCGGTGAACAGGCGGGTTTCGATGGTCATGCCGACTCTCCCAGCTTGAGCAGGGCGTTCTGCATGCCGCGCACGCGGCCCAGCACCTCGACATTGGTCTCGAAGGCGCGCGAGGCGGACATCATGTCGGTCATCTCGGCCACGGGGTTGACGTTGGGGTAGAACACCTCGCCGCGCTCGTTGGCCAGGGGGTTGTCGGGCTCGTAGGCCTTGCGCAGCGGCTCGCTGCTTTCGACCACGTCCAGCACACGCACACTGGCGCCCGCACGCGGGCCGGCGCTCAGGCCGCCTTGCTGGAAGACCGAAGCGAAGACCGGCTTGCGGGCCTTGTAGGTGTCGGCCTCGCTGCTGCCGGCCGTCTCGGCATTGGCCAGGTTGCTGGCCACGGTGTTGAGGCGCACGGTCTGCGCCGTCATGGCGGAGCCGGCGATCTGGGCGATGTCTCTGAACGACATGGTGTGACGCTCCTTTGTTCTGGGGCCGCTGTCTTACTGACCAGCGATGGCTTTGGCCAGGCCCTTGATCTTCATGTTCAAGAAGGTCAGGCTGGTTTGAAAATCCGTGGTGTTCTGCGCAAAGGCCGCTTGTTCGACGCCCAACTCGACGGTGTTGCCGTCCTGGCTGGGGTGATTGGGGACGCGGTACAGTGCCTCACCGGGATCGGTGTCGAGCACCAGCCCCCCGGCATCACCATCGGCGCTCGCCTGGCGCAGGCTGGCCTGGAAATCCAGGTCGCGGGCCTGATAGCCGGGCGTGTTCTCGTTGGCGATGTTCGAAGCCAGCACGCGCGTGCGTTCGGCACGCAGCTTGAGGGCTTCGGGGTGGATGCCCATTGCTTTGTCGAATTGAATGCCCATGAGACTCCTTCTCGCAACGTGGATCGGTGTGATGGCCTGCTGGCCGGTGATGGCCCAGGCAGCGCCCGGCCAGCCGCCGTGGACGCGGCAAGTGGAAGAGGCCGCGCGCGAGCACGTCCTGCAGGTGGCCGATGCGGCGGGCTGGGGGGCGCCGCGCATCGCGCTGAAAGTGGTGATGGCGCCCAGCGCCGCGGCCCTGAGTTGCGGCATCGAGCCCGCGGTCGAACCGCTGGCGACGCGGCAGATCTCGCGCATGCGCTTTGCCGTGCTGTGCCCCGATGCGCCGGGCGTGCGCGGCTGGCGCCAGGAAGTGGTGGTGCGCGGCGAAGTCAGCGCCGAGGTGCTGGTGAGCACGGCGGACATCCGCGCCGGCGAGCCCTTGGCCCCGGCCATGGTGACGCTGGCCCGGCAGGATGTGACCGCCTTGCCCGACGCGCTGGCCGACGAGGCCGCCATCGAGGACCAGGCGCTGCGGCGGGCGCTGCGCTCGGGGCAGGTGCTGCGTGCGGGCTTGCTGATGCCGGCCGTGCTGGTGCAAAGGCGGCAGGCGGTGACGATCCAGGCGCGGTACAGCGGGATCGAGGTCACGCAGGCGGGCGAAGCGCTGGACGCCGGACGCCGGGGAGAGCTCGTGCGGGTGCGCAACGCGGCTTCGGGCAAGGTCATCCATGCCCGTGTGGTGGCGGCCGGCGTGGTCGAGCCCGTGGGTGTGCAAGGTGTGCAAGGGGGGCAGGATGCGGTGCGCATTCAGTCTCCCGACGACCGCGAAGCGGACTGAAAGGCCCCGCGCAGCGAAGCGGCCACGCCCATGAGCTTGTTGGCATAGGCC
>CAYPUS010000145.1:0-8227 GCA_964413815.1 uncultured Aquabacterium sp.
GACGCTGCCCTCCAGCGCATAGGCCTTGTGATCGGGTAACTGGGCGGCGGCCGTGCTCAGCAGGCCGTTGGCCGAGGTGCGCACCTGGGCGCCGGTGTGCATGAGCATGAAGCAGCCGGTGCCATAGGTGTTCTTGGCCAGCCCGGCCTCGAAACCGGCCTGGCCGAAGAGCGCGGCCTGCTGGTCGCCGGCAATGCCGCCCACGGGCAGGGCCGCCAGGCCCGGCAGCGCGCCGGCATCGCCCCACACGGCAGGTGCGACCTCGCCGAACAGGCAGCTCGAAGGCCGCACCTCGGGCAGCACGGCGCGCGGCACGGTCAGCGCCTTCAGCAGTTCATCGTCCCACTGGTTGGTGTGGATGTTGAACAGCATCGTGCGCGAGGCGTTGCTCACATCGGTGGCGTACACCCGCCCACCGGTCAGGTGCCAAAGCAGCCAGCTGTCGACGGTGCCGAAGGCCAGCTCGCCGCGCTCGGCCGCTTCGCGCGCGCCGGCCACGTTGTCGAGCAGCCACTTGAGCTTGCTGCCCGAGAAATAGGGATCGATCACCAGGCCCGTGCGGGCGCGCACCAGGTCTTCCAGGCCCTCTTCGCGCCATTGGGCGCATTGGGCCGCGGTGCGGCGGTCTTGCCAGACGATGGCGCGGGCGACGGGCTGGCCCGTGTCACGGCGCCACAGCAAGGTGGTTTCACGTTGGTTGGTGATGCCGACGCCGCGCACCTCGCGCAGATCGCGGCCTTGTTCGCGCAGCTGGCGCAGGGCTTCGAAGGCCGTCTCGCGCTGCGTGGACCACAGCGCCAGGGGGTCGTGTTCGACCCAGCCGGGCTGTGGGTAGTGCTGATGGATCTCGCGCTGGGCGCTGGCCAGCAGGCGGCCTTGTTCATCGAAGACGACACTGCGCGAACTGGAAGTGCCTTGGTCGAGCGCGAGAATCAGGGGCATGCGTGGTCCTTCGTGGGAAGCCGGTCCATCACCACGCAGGCCCCATCAGGGAGCTCAGGCGGTGGTGGTCTTGGGCGGGAACTGGGTGGCGATCCAATCCTTGACGTAGGGAGCGGCCAGGGCGATCAGCGCGGTGATGATCTTGGTTTCTTGGGACACGAACAAGCCGGTGGCGGGCTTGCCGTTCCAGGCGTTGACGACGTCGGTGATGGACAGGGCGCCTTGGACAGCGGCGATCTCTTGTTGGTTCAGCGTGCGCATGTCTATTTCCTTTGTGTTGGTTGATGTGGACCGCTTGACGGCTGTCGAGCGCCCAAAACTCACTCTAGGAGCGACATAACGCTGTTTTTTTCGGTGATTACCGCTATTTCAGTCAGTCAAACCCCTCCAACCAGGGGGGGGTAGTGACCGGAAATCTTGCCGGCGTCCGGGGGTTAATCCGTGACACGTGGTTAACCAGAACGGGTTGTATCTGGCGCCCTTCATGGCGCGATGGTCAGTGCCACGCCCCATTCGTGCAGCATCTGCGGGAAGGGCGCTGGCGGCAGGGCCTCGGTGAACACGCGCTTCATGTCCTGCAGATGGCCCACTTTCGAGAACTGGGCTGTGCTGAACTTGCTGACGTCGGCCACCAGCCAGGTCTCGCGGGCCTGAGCCATCAGCGTCTGGGCCACGGGCAGCTCGCGCATGTCCTGGTCGCGTAAGGTGCCGTCAGGGTCGACGCCCATGGTGCTGACGATGGCGTAGTCGACCCGGAACTGCTTGAGAAAGGCCACGGTGGCATCGCCTTCCAGGGCGCTGTCGCGCGAGCGCAGCACGCCGCCGGCCACGTGGACCTTGCAGTCGGTGTGCTCGCTCAGCAAGCTGGCGACGTGCAGGTTGTGCGTGATGATGCGCAGCCCCGGCTTCTTGAGCAGCTCACGCGCCACGGCCTCGACCGTCGTGCCGATGCCCATCATCAAGGAGCTGCCCTCCGGGATGGCCGCCGCCACCGAGCGGGCGATGCGCGCCTTGGCGTCCGCCCGCAGGGCCTGGCGCTCTTTCCAGGCGCCGGCGGCAGGGGCCTGGCGTGGCAGGCTGACCCCGCCGTGAAAGCGCAGCAGCAGGCCCACATCGGCCAGGCGCTGCACATCGCGGCGCACGGTCTGCATCGTCACGTCCAAGCGCGAGGCCAGCCGCTCGACCGACACGGCACCGCGCGCCCGCACCTCTTCCAGCAGCGCCTGTTGACGGGGATTGGGGCTCCAACTCGGGTCATGGTTCATGCGGCGTGTCTCCTATGATGTCCGGGCGGCGTAGGGCGGCGTGCTGCTGACGCACCACGCAGGCGCCAAGGCTAATACGAATTAAAACAAACACAAAACAAGACAAACGCGCATGTGCATGACGCTGGGGATGGCGTACAACGCTCCAGCAAGTCCCTACGGCATTTCAGGAGAAATGGCTTTGCTGTCCGAAGGTTCCGAATCCGTGCCGCCCGAAGTTGCGGACACCAGCGAGGCCGACTACCACTGCGATGTGCTCGTCATCGGCGGCGGCATCAACGGCGTGGGCGTGGCGCGGGATCTGGCCGGGCGCGGCTGGCGCGTCGTGCTGTGCGAGCAGGAAGACCTGGCCAGCCACACCTCCTCGGCCGCGACCAAGCTGATCCACGGCGGCTTGCGCTATCTGGAGTACGGCGAGTTCGGCCTGGTGCGCAAGGCCCTGATGGAGCGCGAGCTGCTGCTGCGCTCGGCGCCCCACATCATGTCGCCCCTGCGCTTCGTGCTGCCGCACGACCCTTCGATGCGGCCGGCCTGGCTGATCCGCCTGGGACTGTGGTTCTATGACAACCTGGCGCCGCGCGATTTCCTGCCGGGCTGCCAGTCGGTGAGCCTGGCGCGCTCGCCCTTGGGGCAGCCGCTCAAGCCGGGCTGGAGCAAGGGCTTCGTCTACTCCGATGGCTGGGTGGACGATGCGCGCCTGGTCACGCTGTGCGCGCTGGACGCGGCCGAGCAGGGCGCCCAGATCCTCACGCGCACACGCTGCGAGCAACTGCGCGTCCATGCCGGCGGCTGGCGCGCGCGCCTGAGCCACCTCAATGTGCGCACCGGCCAGACCGACCATCGCCTGACCCTGCAGGCGCGCGCCGTGGTCAATGCCGCCGGGCCCTGGGCCGAAACGCTGCAGCGCGAGGTCATGGGTGTGGCGCCGCAGCCGGCCAAGGCGCCCCAGCGCGGCAAAGCCAGCAAGACCGCCTCGGCCTTCCAGCTGCCGCACGCGTCCAAGGACGGCCCGCACCTGCGCCTGGTCAAGGGCAGCCACATCGTCGTGCGCCGGCTCTTTCAGCACGACCACGCCTACATCTTCCAGGGTCGCGACAGGCGGGTCATCTTCGCGATCCCCTATGAGCGCAATTTCACCCTGATCGGCACCACCGACGTCGAGCACAAGGGGCCGCCAGGCCATGTGGACATCGAGCCCGAAGAGGTGCTCTACCTGTGCCAGGAGGTCAGCCGCTACCTGCGCCGCGCGGTGGAGCCGGGCGATGTGGTGTGGCACTTCGCCGGCGTGCGCCCCTTGCTGGACGATGCGCACGGCAAGGCCGCGGCCGTCACGCGCGATTACCGCCTGCAGTGGCAGAGCACGCCCGCGCCCTGGCTGACGGTGTGGGGCGGCAAGCTCACGACCTTCCGCGTGCTGGCCCAGGAGGTGGCCGATGAACTCGGCCTGCTCATGGGCGACCAGCGCCACCACTGGACGGGGCCGGCCGTGCTGCCCGGCGGCAACCTCAGCGAGCTGATCGAAGAAACCTTCGATCCGGCCGCCAACATCGAGGCCTTCCAGCAGCAGTTGCGCAAGCGCCATCCGTGGATGGACCTGGGGCTGGCACGGCGCTGGTCACGCGCTTATGGCAGCCGGGTGCTGCGCATGCTCGAAGGCGTGCGTTCGCGCGAAGACCTTGGACAGGAGATCGCTCCGGACCTGTACGAGGCCGAGCTGTTCTACCTCAAGCGCGATGAATGGGCCATGACGGCCGAGGACGTGCTGTGGCGGCGCAGCAAGCTCGGGCTGCACTATTCGCCCGAACAGCGCCAGGCGGTGGAGGACTGGTTCGAGGCGCAGGCCCGCTCGGCCAGCGAAGGCTTCCACCACAGCACCTTGAGCCGCGACCAGCCCGCCTGAGGTCAGGCATTGGCCGCGGCCAGCCCGTGCGGGCTCAGCTGTTCTCGGGCATCAGGAAGTGGCCGCGTGCCTGGGCCACGGGCCGCTGCGGATCGTCCTGCCAGATCGAGACCTGCACCAGCGCGACACGGTTGCCTTGTCGCACCGTGGTGCCTTGCACGAAGGTGTCGACCGGCTTGGCCGAGCGCAGGTAGGCGATGGCGCAGTCCACCCCGCGCGGCACACCGGTGATGCCGGGGTTGGTGGCCAGCAGGTGCAGGATCATGGCCGTCTCGCCGAAGCCGGCGAGCACGCCGCCGTGCAGCGCGGGCAGCATCGGGTTGCCGATCAGTTCCTGCTTGAAGGGCAGGCGGAAGACCGGGCCGGCATCGATCTGGGGCTGCTGGCGGATGTCCAGGAAATCGACATAGGGCGAGCGGCCGGGCGGCAGCGCCAGCGTCTCGGGCGCGTCGGCGGGCTGGCTCTGGAAGACATGGCTGGGCTCGATGCTGGCCGGCGACATCAGGCTGGCCGCAGCCTGGGAAGGCGTGGGTGCCGATGTGGATGCGGACCTGCTGTCCGGGCGGCGCGTGTTGGCGGTGGCGCGCATGAAGGTGGCGTTCACCGTGGCCACCGGCTCGGACTGGCCCGGCTGGTGCACCTCGCCGCGCACGAAGGCCACGCTGCGTGACAGGCGGTGGCACTCGGCCCGGCAGACCAGGTCGGTCTCGGCCACGGGCGGGCGCAGGTAGTCCATGCGCAGATCGAGCGTGGCGAAGGGCTCCAGCGCTTCGAGCGCCGTGCCCACGGCCAGGCCGCAGGCGGTGTCGGCCAGCACGCTCAGGCAGCCGGGGTGGATCAGCTTGCGCGCGGCATCGCCCGTCCAGGTCGGGCGCGCGGGCAGCAGCAGGCTCGCATGGCCCTGGCCAGCGTCGGTCACCGTCATGCCGGAGGCCTGGGCATAAGGGATGCCTGTGATGAAGGCGTGGACCCACGCGGTGCGGCTGTCACCGGAAAAGATGCTCATGTCGGGATGCAGAAAAAGTGGGGGACAAGACAGCGAGGACGGCGGCACGGCGCCGAGGGGCTAGTGTAGCGAAGGCAGGGAAAACACCCGGCTTTGCCGAGGATGATGGGCGGCGCCCGCCAGAAATCGGCCTGCGCCGCGTGAGCGGCCAACGCCATGGCGCTTGGCGGCACTGACGCCGGGGCCGCGGCTCGCGCATCATGGGGCCATGACGACG
The DNA here is from genome assembly GCA_964413815.1 of uncultured Aquabacterium sp. Classification (GTDB taxonomy): domain Bacteria; phylum Pseudomonadota; class Gammaproteobacteria; order Burkholderiales; family Burkholderiaceae_C; genus Aquabacterium. Next base: position 5,331 of record CAYPUS010000145.1, read on the forward strand.
ATGCGCGCCTACACCGACCCCTCCGCTTCCGCCACCGCCACGCGGCAGCGGCCGCCGTCTGCCGTGCCAACCCGGCATGGCGAAGACATCGCCAAGGCCCGGCGCACGGCGCGCATGGTGCGCCTGAGCATCCGCGGCGCCTGCGAGCCCACGCCGGCCCAATGGGACGCTCTGGGGCAGGCCCTGCTGCGCGGTGACCCACTGGCCGACGACGTGGCGCACTGGATGCACCAGGCCGGCATGGGCCCGGCGCGCGCCATGCTCGAGCGCGCCATTGAACATGGCCTGGCCGCGGTGCCCGATGCCCCGCCCGCCCTGCGCCGCTACATCGAGGCCGTCGAGCGCATGCCCGACTGGGTCGACCCGGCCTTGCTCGACCAGGGCGCGCGCTTCATTCAGAGCACGGCGCAGCACGGCATGCTGGTGCTGCGCGATGCGGGCCTGATGGCCGGCTACCAGGCCGGCGCGATCAACCAGACCCTGGTGATGACGGGCGCCTTGAAGAAGGGCCCGCAGCGCCGCGTCGCCGAGACCACCTCGTGGTGGATCGACTGCACACGCGATGGCGGCATGCAGCGCCATGCGCCCGGTTTCAAGACGACGCTGCGCGTGCGCGTGATGCATGCGCTGGTGCGCCTGAGCGTGGCCAAGCGCCCCGAGTGGGATGCCGCGCGCCTGGGCCTGCCCGTCAACCAGGTCGACATGCAGGCCACCTACCTGGGCTTCAGCGTGGTGCACCTGCTGGCGCTCAAGGGCACGGGCGTGGTCGTCACGCCGGGCGATGCGCACGCGATGATGCACCTGTGGCGCTACATCGGCTGGGTGATGGGCGTCGAAGACGAACTGCTCTACGAGACCGAGCGGGAGGGCCGCATCGGCCTGTACCACAACCTGCTGAGCCAGGCCCCGCCCGATGAATCCAGCGTCGCGCTGGGCCGGGCCTTGATGGACGAGCCGCTGTCCCGCCACTACCCGCGCAGCTCGGCCTGGTGGCGCGGCCACTTCAACAAGGCGCGGCACCTGAGCGTGGTGCGCTGGTTCGTCGGGCTTGAAGGCATGCGCAACCTGGGCCTGCCACCGGCCTTGCCCTGGTATCCGGTGCTGACCTTCGCGCCGCGGCTGCTGTGGACGGGCCTGCACCGCATCGCGCCGGGCGGCTGGAAGCGGCTGGTGGCCATCGGCCACAAGGAGCAGGTGGACTACCTGCCCATCATGTTCGGCGAACGCAGTCATGGGGTGGCCGAGGTGGCCGCGCCCGAGCATCGGCCCTCTTGAGCGCTGCGTTCAGCGGCGTGGCGTCAACCGCACGGCCAGGCCGCGCCGGGTCACCTGGATGTCCTCGACTTCGTAGCCCATGCGGTCGGCCGAGCGCAGGTCTTCGGGCTTGAACTGGTGGATGGGGTAGTCCTGCAACTGCTCGCGGGCCACCCGGTTGCCCAGTTGCAGCAGCATGTCCTGGAAGCCCTGCGGCATGCCTTCGATGCGGACGTGGTCCACATTGAGCGCCAGGATGCGCAAGGTCAGGTCCTTCGGTTCATAGCGCAGGCCGAAGCTCACGCCCACCGTGCCCACGTAGTCGCGCCCGAAGGTGGTGTCCCGGGCCAGCAGGTCGACGGCGGCGGCCACGCGGTTGCTGTCGGGCACCATGTCGAGCCGGGGCAGCGAGGCCGTGATGTCGAACAGGTTGAGCACCCGGTGCGTCATCGGGAACTTGCGGGCCAGGCGGCCTTGCAGTTCTTCGCGGGTGATGTCGACGGTGCGCGGGCCCAGCAGGCTGGCGCAGCCGGTCAGGCCGCTCAAGCCCACCACACCCAAACCTGAAGCCCCCATCAGCGCCATGCCTTGAAGCCGGTGCAGGACCAGGCGGCGTGCGGGATCGGCGGGGGAGGGCGCGTTGCGCGGCTTTGCGCTCGTCGGTGGCGTCATGAGGACGATGATACGGGGCCCGCATCGGCAGGCCCGCCCGTCCAGCTTTGCAGGCTCAGCACCTCGACCCCCCGCTGGCGCGCACGGCGGGCCAGCTTGAGCAGCGCCGCATCCTTGCTGAACAGCCAGGCCGCGCCCACGTGCAATGCCAGGTCGATGAAAACCTGGTCATCCGGGTCCTTGCAGCGCAAGGGGCCGCGGGGCGGCTCGGGCACCATCTCGGCCAGCTCGAACACGGTGGTCGTCAAGGCCGGATCGGGCTGCCAGCGCGCAAAGGCGCTGCGGGGCCAGACCTGGTGCCATTCCTTTTCCATCGAGGGGCAGGCCAGCCAGCGCAGGCGGCCTTCCTGAAGGCCCTGAACGACGGGCAGGGCTGCCGGGTCCTTGAACACGCGCCAGTCCAGCAGGGCATTGGTGTCGAGGATGACGATGCGCGGGCCCTCGCCCGCCCCAGGCAATGGCGTCGCCGTCGCGAGCGGCGTCTGGCTCATGCCGCGCTGGCGATCACGCCGCCACCCAGGCAGACATCGCCCTGATACAGCACCGCCGACTGCCCGGGCGTGACCGCCCACTGCGCATCGGGAAAGCGCAGGCCGATCTGCGTGGGCGAAGCCGTCTCCACCACGCAGGCGGCATCGGCCTGGCGATAACGCGTCTTGGCGCCGATGCCCGGCGTGCCCACAGCGGGACCCCGCCCATCGACCCAACTCAGGTCATCGGCGACCAGCGTGTGCTGTTGCAGCCAGGGGTGGTCATGGCCCTGCACGACGTACAGCGTGTTGTGTTCGAGGTCCTTGCGCGCCACGAACCACGGCTCGTGCTCACCGCCACCGCGGGGCGCGCCCTTGTCCTTCACGCCCCCGATGCCGATGCCCTTGCGCTGGCCCAGCGTGTAAAAACTCAGGCCCACGTGCTCGCCCAGCGTGCGGCCGCGGTCGTCCTTGATCGGGCCCGGCTGGTTGGACAGGTAG
>CAYPUS010000146.1:0-8219 GCA_964413815.1 uncultured Aquabacterium sp.
GGCCGTCGGGGCGGTCAGCACGGCGCCGCCCCCGGTTCCCACCGAGAGGAGGGTGTAGGCTGCCTCAGCCCATGGGTAGTCCTCGGCCAAGATTCGAAAGCTTGCGCTCTGGATGGGCGCTTGAATGCTGATGGCAGCATCCGCGATGCTGCCCGTCGCAGGGCCAATGACGCTTGTCTGAATGCCGATAACCGCCAGGTTGCCGATCAAATCTTCCGAGAAGTTGAGGGCGCCATGTCCTGCGAGCCTTGCCCACGGTAACGTGTCCGCCGTCAGTGTCACCTCGGAGACCCGCTGGGCAAAAGCCGTGGCGGTGAGTGCCATCGCAGAGGCGAGAAGCAAGGCTTTGGCGATGCGCGTCATGGGAACTCCTGGATTTGAACGCTGGAAGGAAAGCCGGTGTCAGGTGCCAGTGATCAGATCTTCCGACTGTCACTGCTGTGTTGTGAAAAGGGGCGGCAGCCGCGCCCGATCAGCGCCGCGCCGCCCCAAGCCTGCATCAGGCGCGTTGACGGCGCTTGGCGGCGAATGCCAGACCCACCAGGCCCAGACCCATCATCATGTAGGTCGAAGGCTCGGGCACGACCGTGATGCTGGACGTCATGACGCCGTAGTCAGCGATCGAGGACATGGCAGCAATGCCGCCAGCCCGCAAGCCCAGACCTTGGGAGAACAGGTCGAAGGCTTCAGAGGTGATCGTCAGGCCGGTCAGGGTGTTGTTGGCCGTGGTGCCCGGGACGTTTTCGAAGGAGGTGCCGCCTTCGAGGTTGGCGAATTCCCAGACGCGAACCGTGCGGGCGGTCAGGCCATGGTCACCGGCCACGGTGGCGAAGATGCCGTTGGAGGTCAGATCGACGGTGATGTTGGTCACCGACAGGAAGCCGCCGTTGGTCGCGAAGTTGGCGTTGGGGGCCGTCATCAGGGCGCCACCCAGCGTGTTCACCACGTTGGCGGTGAAGGTCGAATCCGTTTGCGAGCCCTCGACGGTGGCGACCGGGGCGGTGATGCTGATGGCGCTGTCGGAGATGGTGCCGGTGGCCGGCGAGACGAGTTCCGTGACGATGCCGGCGACGGCCAGCGCACCGATCAGGTCGTCGGAGAAGCTCAGCGAGCCGCTGCCTTCGATATCACCTGCGCCCAGCACGACTTGGGCTTGCGACAGGCCGGTGGCTGCCAGGGCGGCGACGGCGATCAGGGACTTGGCGAGGATGTGTTGCATGTTTGACTCCTTGGTTGGTAACAATCAATCAGTTGAATGGTGATGCAGCGGATACCGCCGCGGATGCGGGCGGGGGTTATGACATGTCTGCCTCCTGTTTTGCGATTCGGCAAAAGAGAAATTGCCGCAAGTCATTTTGGGAGGGGCACCCCTTATGGGGAAGGTGGCATGTACGGGCTTGACGTTGCCTACAGAAATCGCATATTTATGGGTAACAAAATGCATCCGGATGCGGGGCGCCTCAGGCCGCGTAGCGCTCGCGCCGGGCGCTCGCCGAGCCTGATGCGCGCCGTGGTGTTAACCCAGACGTGGATGCCCGTGGCGGCACCCCCTCGGTTAAGGGGTGCCCCGCCGCAACGCGGATAAGAGGGGCGCTCAGACCGCGAGGCGATTGCGCCGCGCCGCGCCAGCCACGCCAAGCAGGCCCAGTCCCATCAGGGCGTAGGTGGATGGTTCGGGGATGGAGATGGTCATCACACCGTAGTCAGCGATGGACTGCATGGCGGCGATCCCGCCGGGCCTCAGGCCCAAACCCTGCTGGAAGAGTTCGAAGGCCTCGCTGGTGATGGTGAGCCCTGTCAATTTGTAGCCCATGGCGACCGAATGCCCGCCGATCTCGATCCGTGTCGAGTCTTCTCTGTTTGCGTAGTCCCATACGCGCACGGTTTGAGCGGCCAGGCCGTTGCCTCCGGAAACCGTGGCATAGATACCCGGGGTGGTGAAGTCAACCTGAAGGTTCGTCACAGACAGAGAGCCGCCAGAACTGGCGAAGTTGGCTGTGGGCACGACCAAAGCGAAGCCACCTGCGCTCGTCAAGCGTTCGAAGTAGATGTTCGGGGGCGTCAGATTGCCGAAAATGTCGACGAGGGGCGCGGCGATGGCGATGCCCAAGCCGCTCACGTCGCCAACGGCCGGCGCAGTGGCGGTGGTCAGCGCGCCCATCAACTGGGTGGCGCCAAACAGGTCCTCCGAAAACGCCATCGTCATGTAGCCGAAGTGGGGCAAAGAGGTGCCGAGGGTGTCCAGTTGCGCCTGTGCCAAGCCGGTCGCCGCCAGGGCGGTTGCGGCCAATAGCATCTTGAGAGAGGTGTTGCGTCGGGTGCCTTGCATGTCAGGTTCTCCTTGGGTTGGATGAGGGGCAGGTGCCCCCCGTTTCTGCGGTGGCTGGTGTCAGGTGGGTGTCTTGAGGGAAGCCTTGTATGCGCTCGTTGGCATGGTGGTACCCCGATTTGACTGGTTGTGACCGATTCTGGTGGTCACCTGGAACGATTCCCAGCGGCGTATGCCCGGCTTGACCGACTGAAAGATTTGACATATTTATGGGATGCGCTTCGCCTGCCACCCAGGAAGTAAAACGGGCCTGTTCGGCTGAGCGAACAGGCCCGTTGAGGGGCGCCGTCATCGCAGTGGATGACGGGGGTGATGAGGCGCAATCAGGCCGCAGCCGCGCGCCGACGCTTGGCCGCGAAGCCCGCGATGAGAAGGCCCGTGCCCGCCAGGGCGTAGGTCGAAGGCTCCGGGATCGAGATGGTCATCACGCCAAAATCTCGGACGGAACGCAGGGCCGCAACGCCAGGTGCTCGGTACCCCAAGCCCTGAACAAAGAGATCGAAGGCTTCGGAGGTGAGGGTGAGCCCGCTCAGTTGGTAATCCATGGTGAAGGAGCCCACCGGGTACTGCCCAAATTCAGTGAAATAGAACGATGTGCTTCGCTCGCTTTCGTAGTCCCACACGCGCACGGTTTGCGTGCTCAGGCCGTTGCCGCCGGAGAGGGTGGCATAGATGCCGTGGCTGCTCAGGTCAACCTGGATGTCGGAGATCGACAGGTAACCCCCACTGGTGCCGAAATTTGTTCGCGTGTTCGTCAGCGTGATGCCACCTGCCGTGGCTACACCGTAGGGGATGATGCCCATCGTGCCGCCGCTGTCGCGCAGATCCGTGGCCAACATCGCAGCGGAAAGACTGCCGATCGGGGCCTGCATGACGATTTCGGGCGAAGTCATCATGTCGACGATGCCAGTGGCGGGCGGCTCGATGGTGGTTTCGGCGCCGGTCAGGGCCACCACACCGATCGCGATGTTCGAGAACGACAGCGTCACCGCCCCTTTCTTGAGGGGGGCCACGGTCCACCCGAAGGCGCTGGCCTCGGGGCCGCCCGCTTCCAGGGTGAAGATGGTGGAGTACGCTGCCTGCGCCAGGCCGGCTGTGGCCAGGGTGGACGCGGCCAGGAGCGTCTTGAGTGCCGTGAAAGAAGCTTGGTGCGAACGTGTTTGCATGACGATGTCCTTCCTGATTGACCTTGTTGAAACCATGCGCCCCTGGGGCGCACGAAGCGCAACGGGCCTGCCGATTAACCGGACAGGCCCGTTGAGGGGCCGTCATCGCAGGCGATGACGGCTTGATGAGCGAGCGCTATCAGGCGGCGCGACGACGCTTGGCAGCGAAGCCGGCGATCAGCAGGCCGATGCCAGCCAGGGCGTACGTGGAGGGCTCTGGCACCACGGCCACGTCGGTGGAGATGGCAGAGGTGATCACGCCGTAGTCAGCGATGGCCGACATGGCGGCGATGCCACCGGGACGCAGGCCCAGGCCTTGTGCGAACAGGTCGAAGGCGTTCTGGGTGATCGTCAGGCCGGTGATCGTGTTGTTGGCGGCAACCGTGCCGGTCTCGGAGGCGAAGCTGGTGGGGCCGGTGATGTCGGCGTAGTTCCAGACGTGCACGCCGGTTTGCAGGTCCAGACCATTGGCGCCCGACACGTCGGCCAGGATGCGCTTGCCGACCAGATCAACCGTGATGTTGGTGATGGACAGCGAGCCGCCGTTGGTGGCGAAGTTGGGGGGGCCGGTGACCAGGTCAGCGCCGCCCAGGGTGGCGACTTGCGTCACGCTCCAGGTGCCAGCGGTGTCGTCGATGTCAGCCGACAGGCTGGCGACGGGGGCGGTGGCCGAGATGGAGGTGGCCGTTTGATCGACCGTGGCAGGGGCGTGTGCCGAGGTGACGATGCCAGCAACTGCCAGGGCGCCCAGCAGGTCGTCCGAGAAAGCCAGCGTGCCGGTGCCGGACAGGTTGCTCAGCGAGACGCCCAGGGCGCTGCCTTCGCCGTCAACGGGGACGACCACGGATTCCGTGGCGGCGTGTGCCAGGCCGGCCATGGCCAGGGCCGAGGCGACGACGAGAGACTTGTAAGTCATTTTCATTCCGTTTCTCCACTATCTAGTTAAAAAAAAAGCAGTTCGTCGAGAACTGCTTGGCTAATTTTGTCAATTGAAATAGCAAATGGTTCGAGAGTTTCCCCGGTGAGCGCGACCCCCTTAAATGAGGGGGTTTGGTGTCTGTCACATGGCGATATCTGCCCTGTGTTTGCGTGCTATGTCAATTGTTGCAAGTTGACATGTTGACTCGGATTTCACTTTGTGTAATCGAGTCCGAATTTGGGTGGTTTTGAGCGCGGGCGCGATGCCCCACGATTCACGAACGCTGTAACAGCTGCGCCCGGGCCGGGGCGCCAGGCTCACTTGAGTCGTGCTGAAAGAAAGGCGCCGCCCGATACCAGCGCCAGCCCGGCCATAAGCCAGCCCGACAGGGGTTCGCCCAACAAAGGCACCGCGCCCAGACCGGCCATCACAGGCACAAGGGACACCACCGCCCCCGTTTTTTCCGGACCCAGGATGGCGACAGCCCGCAGGAAGAGCAGCATGGCCAGGATGGTCGGGCCCAGGCCCTGGTAGAGACCTTGCAGCACCAGCATCGATGTGGGCACCTGCTCCAGGCCCTTGGGCAAAAAGCAGACGTAGACCGGCAGGAACACCAGTGCCGAAGCCAAGGCCACGAAACGTGTCAGCAGCCAGGGATCGAAGGCCCACTTCTTGACCAGCACGCTGTAGGCGGCCCAGGCGATCGAGGAGCCCAGCAGCAGCGCATCGCCAGGCAGGGTGCTGGGGCCCTGATGGGTGCCCAGCACAAGGGGCACGGCCACGCAGGCCACGCCGGCCGCGATGGGGATGAGCCCCAGCAGCCGCAGGCGGGAGGGCCGGGCGCCCATCAGCCACCAGGCCAGTGCCGTGACCAGGAAGGGTTGCATGCCCGGCAGCAGGATGCCGCCGTGCGCCGCCGGTGCGTGCTTGAACCCGGCATAGACGAGGACCAGGAAAAGCAGTCCGCCCAGCAGCGCCATCACCCACAACTTGCCGTTGCGCCAGGTGCCGGCCGGCAGGTTCAAGGACAAGGGCAACAGGAAAAGGGAGGCGGTGCCCAGGCGCAAGGCGACGATGTCCCAGCCCGTCAGCGCCGTCTTGCCACCCAGTCGCGACAGCAGGATGAAGCCGGCCCAGATGAGCACCGTGCCGAGTGCAGCCAGGTAACCTTGGAAAAGGGGGGAAGGCGGGGCATCGGTCGGGTGGGAGGCGGACGACATCTGAATCCTGCTGGCTGGGCGGGGCAGTTTACAAAAATCCCGCAAAGACCGCTTTGCCCCTGTGGAGACGCGGGCAAGTGATTTATGGGAGCATGCCCGCCATGATCCGCAAGAACCCCCGCGGCGACCTGCCCGTCGTCCATGAATCCGCCTTCGTCGACCCCACCGCCATCCTTTGCGGCAAGGTCATCGTCCATGAAAACGTGTTCATCGGCCCCTATGCCGTGATCCGCGCCGACGAGCTCAACGAGCAAGGCGATATCGAGCCCATCGTCATCGGTGCGCATTCCAACATCCAGGATGGCGTGGTCATCCACTCCAAGTCGGGTGCCCCTGTGCGCATCGGCGAGCGCACCTCCATTGCCCACCGAGCCATCGTGCATGGCCCTTGCATCGTGGACGGTGGCTGTTTCATCGGCTTCAACAGCGTGCTGTTCCGCTACGCCCGCACACTGGTGCGCGCAGCGGCCACATTTCGCGTGGCTGCGTGGTGCGCTACAACGCGGTGGTCGATGGCGTCGACCTGCCCGAGAACTTCTATGTGCCGTCGACGATGCGCATCGGGCCCGAGACCGATCTGGCCGCCATCCCCAAGGTGTCGGTGTCGGCCTCGGCGTTCTCGGAGGATGTGGCCCGCACCAACAACAGCCTGGTGCTGGGCTACAAGTCGATCCAGAACGAGCTTTGAGGCAACACAGCACAGGCGCTGTCACCAGGACAGCGCCTGCCGTGTGACTCAGCCGCGGCCTTGCGCTTGCGGCTGCTGCGCGCCGTGGGACACGGCCACCGCCGTCATGTTGACGATGCGGCGCACGGTTGCCGAAGGCGTCAGGATGTGGGCCGGTGCCGCCGCGCCCAGCAAGATCGGGCCCACCGTCACGCCCTGACCGCCGGTCATCTTCAGCACATTGAAGAGGATGTTGGCGGCGTCCAGGTTAGGGCAGATCAGGATGTTGGCCGAGCCCTGCAGGGTCGTCTCGGGCAGCAGCTGCGAACGCAGGTTCTCGCTCAAAGCCGCATCCCCTTGCATCTCGCCATCGGCGGGGATGTGAGGCATGCGCTGTACAAACAGATCGCGCGCCTTGCGCATCTTCTTGGCCGAGGGCCGGCTGCTGGAGCCGAACATCGAGTGAGACAGGAAGGCCACGCGCGGCGGCAGGCCGAAGCGCTGGACTTCTTCCACGGCCAGCGCCGCGATGTCGGCGAGCTGTTCGGCGCTGGGGTCTTCGTTGACGAAGGTGTCGGCGATGAAGAGGTTGTGCTGGTCGAGGATCAGCGCATTGAGCGCGGCCAGGCCATGGGCCTGCGGGCGCGCGCCGATGACTTCCTGGACATGGGCCAGGTGCAGGTCGTAGCGGCCGATGACGCCGCAGATCATGCCGTCGGCATCACCCAGCTTGAGCATCAGCGTGGCGATCAGCGAGTTCGAGCGGCGCACCACGACCTTGGCCAGCTCGGGCGTGATGCCATCGCGCGCGCGCAGCTTGTGATAGGCCTCGTAGTACTGCTTGAAGCGGGTGTCCTTGGCGGGGTTGACCACCTCGCAGTTGACGCCCGGCTGCAGGCGCAGGCCGGCGCGCTCGATGCGCGTGGCGATGATGTCGGGGCGGCCCACCAGCACGGGATAGGCGATGCCTTCGTCGATGGCGACCTGGGCGGCTCGCAGCACGCGCTCGTCTTCGCCTTCGGCGTAGGCGATGCGCTTGGGCGCGGCCTTGGCGCCCTCGAACAGCGGGCGCATGAACAGCCCGGTGTTGGTGACGAACTGGGTCAGCGAGTCGCGGTAGCGCTTGATGTCGGCGATCGGGCGCGTGGCCACACCGGATGCGGCGGCCGCCTCGGCCACGGCCGGAGCGATGCGCAGGATCAGGCGCGAATCGAAAGGCGTGGGGATGAGGTAGTCGGGCCCGAAGCGCATGTCGCGGCCGGGGTAGGCGGCGGCCACTTCGTCGCTGATCTCGGCCTTGGCCAGCTCGGCGATCTGGCGCACGCAGGCCAGCTTCATCTCATCGGTGATCTTGGTGGCGCCGCAATCGAGGGCACCACGGAAGATGTAGGGGAAGCACAGGACGTTGTTGACCTGGTTCGGGTAGTCTGAGCGGCCAGTGGCGATGATGCAGTCGGGTCGCGCGGCCTTGGCCAGCTCGGGACGGATCTCGGGCTCGGGGTTGGCCAGCGCCAGGATGATGGGCTGATCGGCCATGGTCTTGACCATGTCCGCAGTCAGCGTGCCGGCGGTCGAGCAGCCCAGGAACACGTCGGCGCCGTTGACGGCATCGGCCAGCGTGCGGCCGTTGGTGGTCTGCGCGTAGCGGCGCTTGGATTCGTCGAGCTTGTCGGTGCGCTCCGTGTGGATCAGGCCCTTGGAGTCGCACATGTAGACGTTCGAGCGCTTGACGCCCAGGCCCACCATCAGGTCAACACAGGCGATGGCCGCGGCGCCAGCGCCGGAAACGGCCAGCTTGACTTCGTCGATCTTCTTGCCGACCAGCTCCAGGCCATTGAGCAATGCCGCGCTGGAGATGATGGCCGTGCCGTGCTGGTCGTCGTGGAAGACGGGGATGTTCAGGCGCTCGGACAGCTTC
>CAYPUS010000147.1:0-8128 GCA_964413815.1 uncultured Aquabacterium sp.
TCGACCTGATGGAGAAGTTCGCGGGCTACGGCTTCAACAAGTCGCACGCCGCCGCGTATGCGCTGCTGGCCTATCACACGGCCTGGCTCAAGGCGCACTACACGGCCGAGTTCTTCTCCGGGAACATGAGCGTCGCCAGCGACGACACCGACAAGCTCAAGATCTTCCACGACGACGCGACGCAGAACTTCGGCATCCGTTTCCTGCCGCCCGATGTGAACCAGGGCCAGTGGCGCTTCGTGCCGGTGGACAACAAGACCATCTGCTATGCGCTGGGCGCGGTCAAGGGCACGGGGCAGGGCGCCATCGAAGCCATCGTGCGCGAGCGCGAGGCCAATGGGCCCTTCAAGAGCTTCTTCGACTTCTGCGCGCGCGTGGACCGCAAGGCCGTGAACAAGCGGGTGGTCGAAGCCTTGATCAAGGCCGGTGCCTTCGACCTGCTCGAGCCCCATCGCGCCGGCCTGCTGGCCAGCGTGTCCCTGGCCTTCGAATACGCCGACACGCTGGTGGCCAATGCCGACCAGGGCGGGCTCTTCGACTTTGGCGACAGCCATGCGGCCTCGACCAACGAGCCCGAGCTGGTGCCGGCCGAGCCCTGGTCACTGAAGGAACGCCTGTCGCTGGAGAAGACGGCCATTGGCTTTTACCTCTCGGGGCACCTGTTCGACGAGGCCGAGTCCGAGGTGCGGCGCTTTGCCAAGCAGCGCATCGGCGACCTCAAGGACAGCCGCGACCCGCAGGTGGTGGCCGGCATCATCAGCGAGCTGCGCATCATCAACGGCCAGCGCGGCCGCGTGGCCATCTTCAAGCTCGACGACAAGAGCGACATCATCGAGGCCGTGGCCAACCAGGACACGCTGGACGCCAACAAAGACCTGCTCAAGGACGATGAGCTGGTCATCATCCAGGGCAAGGTGCAGACGGACCGCTTCTCGGGCGGCTTGCGGCTGAATGTGCAGCAGGTCTTCAGTCTGGCTGCGGCGCGCTGCCGCTATGCGCGCTTCGTGCGCGTGCATGCGCGCGACCAGAAGCTGCCGGTGGCCGAGGTCCTGCGCGAGTTTCCAGCCAAGCGCATCGAGGCGCCCCAGCCCGATCTGCCCGACACCTGGCAGGGTCTGCCGATCAAGGTGGTGGTCGAGCGCCAGCAGGGCGAGTTGGGGGCGCGCGGCGAGATCGACCTGGGCGAGGGCGCCAAGCTCTTTCCCAGCGACCAGGCGATCGCGCGCTTCAAGGAGCTGGTGCCCCAGGGGCAGGTGGCGGTGGTGTACGGGGAAGGGTGAGCGAACGCGGACCAGGCGTTCACACGCTCACATCCACCAGGCTGGCGGGATGGCTCTGGATGTCATAGAGCATGATGTCGGCCGACCCGATGTTCACCCCCAGCACACGCAGCAATGGGTCGATCGTGTTGGCCAGCAATTGCCCCAGGGTATTCATGATCCAGTCTTGGAGCTGATTGCGCTGCTCCCTCTGGGCGGGCGTCACGAGATTCTCCAACCCCAAGCCGACCAGCTTGAAGCGCAAGGATGAGTTGAGCAGGCCGGCCAGCGCGCCCTGGTTCTGGCTGCTGCCAGCCTTGAACATGGGGGAGACCGGTGTGGGCGACTCGAACAGCACCTGCGTCGGCGCTTCCAGGGGATGGTCCTGGCCAGTGGTCGTGACCTCCAGACCGAAACGGGCGTTGGGGCCCAACAAAGGAAGGGCGACACCGACGAAGCCGGGTCGTGCATCCGAATCGGCGCTGGTGATGGTCAAGCGCATGGGGCTGGTGTTGACCTCGAAGTTCACCTTGGCCGCGGCGACCGTTGGGTCGACGTAGTCGACGCTGGCGCTGGCATTGCCGAGGTGCAGGTTCAGGGCCAGATCGGCCCCCGGAATGTTCATCGCGAAGCTCAGGACCATGTCGTTCGATTGCGTCCGGGTGCACCATTCGCCCGTCTCGGCCGAGCGCCCGCCCGGGCCCAGGGTCAGCTTGGGCACGGCGTTGATCTTGGTGCGCAAGGTGAAGCCCAGGATGCTCAGCTTGTTCTCGAACATGTGGTCCGACTGCTGGGCCGCCACCATGACCGAGGTCTTGATGAGGTCGAGCAGGTTGAACTGCGCATTGATCAGCGCATCGCGCTCTCCGGAGTTGTAGGACAGGATGTCCTTGAGCTTGACCTTGAGCGTCACCGCGTCCTTGTTCTTGGCCGGGTCCGCCGCGTTGATCAATTGGGCGAGCGCCTGGGTGGCCTCCTGGTCACCCCCGCCAGCGGCCAGCGCTTCCTGGTAGATCGCCAGCAGCTCGGCGATGGTCATCTCGCTGTCGAGCATCTCGTCCACGGAAGCAAAGTTTCCCGCCCGCCGCAAAGCTTCGAGGTTGACGGCGGCGGCGGAAAGCTTCTGATAGCCGGTGGCCTGGAGCGTGATCCGGCTGCCGGGGAAGAAGGTCTCGAACAAGGTGTTCAGGCCCCGGGTGAAGGCGTTGTCGATGGTCAGCACAGAGCCACTCATGGCATACAGCGCCGTGGGCGGCTGCCCGGTGGCCGTGGCCGTCGCGGACAGCGTGGTCTTGCCGCCCCACAGGCCCCCCAGGACCATGCTGGTGGGCACCTCCCGGGATGCGGTGATCTGGACGGCGTTGATGCCGTCGCGGTTGCCCGCCACGCTGTTGAAACGGTTGCGGCCATCCGCGTCCGCGCTCAAGAAGCCATGTCGGGCGGTGAGCGTTTCATGGGCCGCCGAAGTGCCCAGGCTGCGCAGCCCATTGGCGATGGCCATGGCCCGGGCCTGCTCGCTGACGCGCGCCAGGCTGCCGCCACATCCGGTGAAACGGGCCGAGGCCAGGGCCGACATGTCGGCGATCTTTTGCAGTTCACGCTGTTCCATCCACAGCCGGCCGGCATCGAGCGACAAGGCGGCCAGCATCATCGCGAAGGTGATTACGAGCGCGCTCATCAAGCCGATGGCGCCGCGCTGATGGCGGCGCCGGCCTTGGCGCGCGAGTCGGCGAAGGGCTGGCATGGATGGGGGCATGGCCTCGGTCATGGCTGTGAGCGGTCCCTGTTGGGCAGCGGGGTGCCCGTCACTGTCCCTTGCCGGAGACGTTCGTGTCGTCCCTCAACTTGTCCGGCACATCCTTCTCGAAGGTCTTGAGGTAGCGGGCGTAGGCGCGCTGCATGGCGGGGCCGGGCAGGGGTTGCGCGTGCGGTGAAGCGGCCTCGCCGGAGGCCTGGCTGGCCAGCCAGGCGCGTGTGGCCTGGCCGCCTGCGATCGGCTTGTGCGCGGCAGCGGGCGCTGGGGCGGAGGCACTTGCCTCGGTGGCTGCGGCGGCGGAAGCGGCGGGGGCTGGGGGTGCAGGCTGCGCCAGGGCTGGCCAGGGCGCGCAAGCCAGCATCCAGCCGGTCATGAGCCAGTGCCCGCGCCGTCGTGGCGCGCCCTGCCTGTCGGGCACCGGCTCGGCATGCATCGATGAGAAGGAGGGGGCGGTCATGGGGTCTCCGTGTTCTCAAGAGGTGTCGTCGTTGCAGGCACTGCGGCCTGCGTTCTGAGTTGGTCCATGCTGGCCGGATCGAGCCCGAGCTTGCGGCCCAGGGCCTCGGCCTGCGCCACCTCGCCCTGGCGCAGCAGCAGGATCACCAGGTTGCGGGCGGCTCTGGGGTGGTTCGGGGACAGATCGAGCGCGGTCATCAACTCGAACCTGGCGTCGTCCAGCCGCCGGGCCTGCATGAAGGCAAAGCCCAGGTCGTTGCGCACGTCCGGATCGGTCGGCAGCGCCTTGCTGGCCGCCTGCAGATGGACGAGGCCCTCGGCTGTATCGCCACCTTTCATTGCCAGCAGGCCCAGGCCGTGGTGGGCCTGGCCGGCATGGCAGGAGCGGAGCAACGCGGTGTAAAGCGCCTTGGCTTCCGTGGCACGTACGGTGTAGCGCAGCGCCTTCGCACGCAGCAACTGGGCCTTGGGGGCCGACAGGCTCAGCTTGTCGAGCTGGGCGATGGCGGCGTAGACCTTGCCCTCGTCGATCATGTTGGCGATGACGGCCAGCGAGGTGTTGTGCTCGGCCGAGATCGCGCCATCGCAGGTGCTCGGGCCGCCCGCTTGGTCATGACCTGGCACGGAGGGCGGCCAACTCGCACAGGCCGCCAGGCCCCATCCGATCAAGACAACCATGGTGGCAGCGGCGGTGAGGCGGGCTGTGACATGCCATATTGGGTGTGTCATCGGGAGAAGGCCTTCAGCAAAGTGAGGATGGCCGGGCCGGCCAGCAGGATCAACAGGGCCGGGAACATGAACACCATCATCACGACACTCATCTGCCCCGAGAGCTTGCCGACCTTGTCGCGCAGCGAAGTCATCCTGCGTTCTTCCATCAGGGTGAGGTAGCGCATCAGCGAGTCCCGCAGGCTGCCACCATAACGGGCGGCCTGCTTGATGATGGCCACCGTCTCGCTCAGCTCGGCGACGTCCAGGCGTTTGGCCATGTCCTCCAGCGCTTCGCCCCGATCCTGCCCGTTCTGGATGCGCGCCAGCACCCACTCGAACTCGCGTGACAGCTCGGGGGTGATCCGGCGTGCCTGCTCGCTGATGGCCTTGAGGGTGTGCTCGATCGACAGCCCCGCATCGAACAGCAGGCGCATCAGGTTGAGCACGATGGGCAGTTCGTCGCGGATGAGGTGCTGGCGGCGCATTGCCACCATGCGCAGGAGCCGGCGAGGCAGGATGTAGCCCAGCGACAAGCCCATGATCAGGCCGAAGGCGGGCGAAGCTTGCGCATGGACCGTGACGAACAACCCGAGGACCGCGCCGAGCCCCGGTGTCACCCACAGCGAGGCCAGCACCCTGGCGCGGCTGCGTTCGTCGACGATGGCCGACTGGCGCATGAGCACGTCGACTTCCTGCATGTCCGAGCCGGGCAGGCGCTCCATCGCGCGGCGGAAGCGGTGCGACAGGCGCTGTGCCTGGCGCCACTTGCGCTGGTTCAGCCAGGCGGCGTCCTGCGGCGTTTCCAGCACCTCGTTGAAACGCCGGTTCATTTCGGGAGGCGCCGATTCCTGACGGCTGATGAGCCACAGCGTGAGGGCCAGCAGCGCCATCATTGCCATCAAGATGAGCCAGATCCACATGGTGCGTGCCCCTTGCCTGCCTCAGATCGACTTGATCATGCGCCACAGGATGAGCGCACCGGCCACCTGCATGCCGACGGCGATGGCCATGGCGTTGCGCCCGGCCTCGTCGTTGAGCATGGCATCGAACATATTGGGGTTGGCCCAGAACATCCAGCCCGCGATCAGCACCGGGATGCCGCCCAGCACCCAGGCGGTCACGCGCGTCTCGCCCGTCATGGCCAGCAGCTCGCGGCGCATCTGCTCGCGCTGGCGAATGAGCGAGACGATGCTTTCCAGCATGTCACGCGGACTGCCCCCGTACACGCGCGAGGTATGGATGGCCAGGGCCAGCATGTGCATCTCCTTGATGTCATAGAAGCTGGCCGCCTCACGCAGGGCATCACCCAGGTCCGCGCCCAGGCTGACGGAGCGGTCGACGCGGGCCATCAGTTCGCGCAAGGGCTCCTGGGTGTCGGCCACGGCGAGCTGGATCGCGCCTTCGACGTTGCGGCCGGTGACCAGGCCCCGGATGGTCTGGTCGATGAACAAGGGAATCTGGCTGACCAGCTTGTTGACCTTCTGCGCATAGCGGACCTGGGGCAGGAACACGCACACGGTGGCCGCCAGCGTCCACCAGACCCAGGCCCCCGCCCAGCCGAAATGATGGCGGATGCCCCAGCCGCCCAGCGCGGCCGCGCCCATGATCAGCAGCGCCGTCAGCGGCGTGAGTTGCAGGCCCACCCGGTTGAGCCAGCGCCCCAGCGCATCCATGGGCCCACCCCCGACAGTCGGCTCCAGTTCTTGCGCGGGCGTCGCGAAGGCCAGGGCGCTCAGGCGCGCATGGACCTTCTCGATCTGTTCGAGCCTGCGGGCGCGCAGGATGGTCATCACCGCCGCGAACATCAGCAGCAGGGCGATGAAGAAAAGGAAGAGGGCGGTCACCATGAGCGCATGAACCGGGTGGCGGCCTGGTCCTCGGCGTGTTTGAGCTTGGGCAGCGCCGGCGACAGGCCCGTGGCCGTGAAGCCGTCCTGCTCGGCATCGAAGGTGAACAGCTCATTGGTGACGATGCGGTCGTCCTGCACGCCCAGGACCTCGCTGATGGCCAGGATGCGGCGGCGGCCGTCCGACAGGCGCGCGACCTGGATGATCAGGTCCAGCGCCGTGGCGATCATGTGCTTGAGCGTCATGTCCTGGCCGGCAAAGCCGGCGAAGCCCGCGAGCATCTCCACGCGCAGCAGGGCATCGCGCGGACTGTTGGCGTGCACCGTGCTCATGCAGCCATCATGGCCGGTGTTCATGGCCTGCAGCATGTCCATCACCTCGTGGCTGCGGATCTCGCCCAGCAGCACGCGGTCGGGGCGCATGCGCAAGGCGTTGCGCATCAGGTCGCGCGCGGTGACCTCGCCTTTGCCGTCGACATTGGGTGGACGGGTCTCGAGGCGGACCACGTGCTCATGTCCGAGCTGCAGTTCGGCCGCATCCTCGATGGTCACCAGGCGCTCGTAGGGCGAGATGAAGCGGCTGAGCACATTGAGCAAGGTGGTCTTGCCGCTGCCCGTGCCGCCGCTGATGAGGATGTTGGCGCGCCGCCCCACGGCGCTTTTCAGAAAGCCCAGCATGGCCTCGTCCAGGGTACCTGTGGCCATCAGGTCGCCGGCCTGCAAGGGGTCCTTCCTGAACTTGCGGATGGACAGGCACGGGCCGTCGAGCGCGAGCGGCGGAATGATGGCGTTGACGCGGCTGCCATCGGGCAGGCGGGCATCGACCATGGGACTGGATTCGTCGATGCGGCGTCCCAATGGGGCCAGGATGCGCCGGATGACCCTCAGCACATGCTCGTCGTCGATGAAGCGCAGGTCGGTGCGGTTGAGGATGCCGCCCCGCTCGACATAGATGGGCCCCGCGCCATTGACGAGGATGTCGTTGACACGGTCGTCGCGGATCAGCTCTTCCAGCGGGCCGTAGCCCGTGAGCTCATCCACCATCTCGCGCGCGAGGTTCTCCATCTCGTGCCGGCTGATGGCCATGCGCTGCTCGGCCACATAGGCCGAGACCTTGTCGAGCACATAGTCGCTCAGCTCCAGGCGGGGCAGGTCGGCCACGGACACCCGCTCGATGTCGATGCGGTCGATCAGGTGCTGGTGCAGCCGGAACTTGATGTCCTGGTAGGTCTCGGAGCTCTTGAGGCTGTAGTCGACGCCCAGTGGCCGGTAGTCCATGGTGCCTGCCCTCAGTTCTGCCCGAGCCCGATTCGCGCGGACAGGGTCTGCAGCAGGCCGCGGGGCCGTGCCGCGCGCCGTGCCGGGGCGGGCGCCTGAGCGCGGCGTTCCCGATCGAGGCTGGCGGCCAGCTTGCGCACCGTGACGGTGTAGGGGTCCTTGGGCGCCGACTCGAACAGGCTCTCTCCCGAGTTCATCATCGTCAGCCGCGCCATGCCCGAAGGTGGCAGGGTGCTCAGCAAGGGCGCGCCGAAGCCTTTGGCGATGGTGTCGGCATTGGGCGGCACGCTGGGCAGATAGCGGTCGACGATCAGGCTGAGCTGGCTCACGCTCAGCTTGTTGTCGCGCACGCGCTGGAGCAGGGCGCGGTTCTGCTTGCAGCTGGGCACGCTCTGCTCGACCAGCATCAGGGTGCGATTGGAGCGCCCGACGAAGACGAAGAGGAAATCGGATGCAGGCACACCGCCGAGGTTGACGATGACCTGGCGGAAGTGCCGCCGCAGCGCGCTCATCAGCACATACAGGTCGGCGGTGGTGAAGTGCCCGGCCTCCAGCGCTTCTTCGGGCATGGCCAGGATGCGCAGGCCCGACGGATGTTTGGCAAAAGCCGAGTTGATCAGCGTGTCGTCCAGCCGCCTGAGGCTGCGGATGGCGTCGACGAAGGTGTAGGTGGGCTCGATGCCCAGGTAATGCAGCGAGTCCGCCGCCGGCACGCCCAGGTCCAGCAGCAGCACCGGCTCATCGGGCGAGGCGCTTTGCAGGGCCAGCGCCAGATGCAGGGCGAACATGGGCGCGCCCGCCCCGGCGCGGACGCGCCCATGT
>CAYPUS010000148.1:0-8026 GCA_964413815.1 uncultured Aquabacterium sp.
CGATGATCGGCAGCGTGTAGTAGCGCGGATCCTCGCGCAGGCGCCGCGTGGCTTCGTAGCCGTCCATCACCGGCATCTGCAGGTCCATCAGCACCAGGTCATAACGCGCCGGCAGGCGCTGGCGCATGCGCTCGAGCGCCTCGCGGCCATGGTGCACCACATCGACCCGCGCACCCCGCCGGCACAGCAGTTCGGTGGCCAGTTGCTGGTTGAGGGCGTTGTCTTCCACCAGCAGCACGTGCAGCCCATCCAGGCGCACCCCATCGGCCGCCTGCACCTGTTCGGCGGCCACCATGCCGCCCTCGCCCTTGAGGCGCCACAGCATCTGGCGCGCGGCCTCGGGCAGGATGGGCTTGGGCAGGAAGCTGTGTGCCCCGCCCTCGCGCGCTTCCGAGCGCAGGCTGTCGGAGCCATAGGCCGAGATGACCACCACCAGCACATCGGGCTGTACCTCGCGCAGCCGCGCCAGCACGGCCGCCCCGCCCATGCCGGGCATCACCCAATCGAGCAGGACAAGGTCATAAGGCTGGCCGACCGACACGGCCTGGCGGGCCAGGCGCACGGCCTCGTGGCCATCGTGCACCACGCGCACCAGGCCGCCATCGGCGATGCCCACACCCAGCGAGGACAGCAGGTGGCTGAGGATCTGGCCCGTCTCCTGCTGGTCGTCGACGACGAGCACGCGCATGCGCGGCACATCTTTGGGCAGGGGCGGCACCGGCGCGCCCAGGGCCAGCTTCAAGGTCACCGTGAAGGTGAAGCAGGCGCCCGCGCCGATCTTGCTGGCCACCACGATGTCGCCGCCCATGAGGTGCGCCAGGCGCTTGCTGATGGACAGGCCCAGGCCCGTGCCGCCGTACTTGCGCGTGGTCGAGCCATCGGCCTGCGTGAACTCCTGGAACAGGCGCAGGCCCAGCGCCTCGCTCATGCCGATGCCGGTGTCGCGCACCTCGAAGCGCAGCGTGACCTGCTCGCCCTGCCGGCGCACCAAGCCGACGCTCAGCTTGACGTGTCCGTGATCGGTGAACTTGACGGCATTGGCGATCAAATTGGTGAGCACCTGGCCGATGCGCAAGGCATCGCCCTGCACATGGCCGGCCTCGCCCAGCAGCGCCGGGTCCTCGAACGCGCACAGCAACTCCAGTTCCTTTTCCTGGGCGCGCTGGCGCAACAAGGTCAGCACGTTGCCGACGACGTCCTCGATGCGCAAGGGCGCGTTGTCCAGCTCGAGCTTGCCGGCTTCGATCTTGCTGAAATCCAGGATGTCGTCGATCACCCGCAGCAACATGCCCGAAGCCGACTGCACCTTGGCCAGGTAGTCGCGTTGCTGCTCGTCCAGGCTGGTCTGCATGGCCAGGTGGGTCATGCCCAGGATGGCGTTCATGGGTGTGCGGATCTCGTGGCTCATGTTGGCCAGGAACATGGACTTGGCGCGGGTGGCCGCCTCGGCTTGGTCGCGCGCCTCTTGCAACTCATCCTGTGCGCGGGCACGGTGGCTGATGTCTTCCTGCACGGCATGGGCCATGGTGTTGAGCGTCACGCCCAGTGTGGCCAGTTCCTCGACCCACTTGTCGCGTCCGCTCGCTCGGGCTTCGTACTGGCCACGCGCCAGCTGCTGTGCCACCTGGCCGAGCTTCTGGATGGGCCGCAGAAGCCGGCTGCGCAGCGCGTACAGCCCCATCAACAGGCCCGGCAGCAAGGCCAGATCGACACCCAGCGTCAGGAGGATGTAGCGCTCGAGTTGTGCGGCGGCATCGGTGCGGGCGGTCGCCGTGCGCGCATCGGTGGCCATGCTGAGGTAGGCCATGGCCCGCGCCAGATCGGCCGACTGCAGCTCATAGGCGGGCGAGTGCACCAGTTCGCTGGCGAACTTCAGGTCAGGCACCCCGTCGGAGACATAGCTTTGCTGCCGGGGGTCGTACAGGCCCTGCGTGGCCGCGAAGGCGACCTGTTCGGTGCGCTTGAGGCGCTCGCTGGCATTGAGCACGCGCTGCAAGGCATCGAGCTCCTGGCGGCTGAAATCCAGGGCCGTCATGCGCGCCAGCAGCGGCTGCCCCTTGGCATGCTCGGGCAGCTGATGCGGGCGCCGCCCGGCGATCACCTCATCCCAGTACAGGCTCTGGTCGCGCACGCGCGGGGCGGGCTTGCGGCCTTCGCGGATGGCCAGCACATCGTAGTAATAGAGCAGGTAGCGCGGGTCGGCGGTGGTGGTGTAGGCGCTGACCAGACGGCGCAGCAGCGTGGTCTCTTGCTGGAGTTCGCCCACCATGCGCAGCGTGTCCGTGCGCCGCTGCACGGCATGTTCGGCGGACAGGTAGGCCTGCCTGATGAGCATCAGGAAGGCGAAATTGGCCGACAGGGCCACCAGCACCATCACAAAGAACCAGCGCGATACGGTCTTGAGCTTCATGCGTTGCAGCACTAGGGTTGCTTGGACGCGATCGTCGCCACGATGCGGTCTCTTCCGGCCTGCTTGGCCTGGTACAGATTGCGGTCCGCCACGCGCAGGGCCCTGGCCGCATCGCCCATCACCATCTCGGCGACCCCGACGCTTTGCGTGACCTGGAAGGCCTGCCCTTTGGCCAAGAAGACCTGGGCACGCAATTTCGCCGAAATTTTCTCGGCAACCTGCCGGGCGCCCGACAAGTCTGTTTCAGGGAGTAACAGGACGAACTCTTCCCCGCCATAGCGTGCCGCCGTGTCCACGTTTTCCCGGGTGGATGAACGCAGGATGTGGCCGATGCGCGCCAGCACCGCATCGCCAGCGGGATGGCCGTGCTCGTCGTTGACCCGCTTGAAGTGGTCGACGTCGAACATCACGATGGACAGAGGCCGGCCGCTGCGCGCCTGCCGCTGGGCTTCGCGCTCCAGCCGCGTCATGAACTCGCGGCGGTTGAACAGGCCGGTGAGGCCATCGGTGCGCACCAGCGCCTCCATCGCCCGGCCGTGCCGGTGCAGCACCGCGGCCAGCAGGATCAGCATGGCCGTGATCGGCACCGCGGCCATCACCATGACCAGCCGCGCCCACACCGTCCACCAGGGCGCCATCTGCCCATCGTGGAAGACCGGCGCCGACAGCATGGGCGCATAGGGGAAAAGGCCGAGCCAGCTGGCCGCATCCATGAGCAAGACCAGCGTGGCACACAACAGGATCGTCGGCCACAGCTGGCGCAAGGGGAACAGGGCCCGGGCGAACACGAGCTCGGCCAGCAGGACCATCGACATGGGCGTGTCCTTGAGGCCATAGGCCATGCTCAGGCACAGCACCCCCAAGCCGCCCGGCACCAGCGTGAGCTGCACCAGCCAGGGATAAGCGCCGGTTTCGCCGCGCCGCTGCCAGGCCAGGAGCCCCATCACGCCCAGCCACAGGATCAGCAAACCCTGAAGGCCCAAGGACAGGCCGATCCATTCTTCGCGGAACAGGGCGCGGCTGTCCGGCGTCTGCACGGCGCGCCAATGCAGGGCCCAAAGCATCAGCAGCAAGGGCAACGAGGCTTCGATCATCACCAGCACGCTGGTGCTGTCGCGGCGCTCGACGATGCGGTGTTCCAGGCGGTCCAGCCAAGGCAGCAGAAAGCGTTTCATCGTGGCCCTTCCTGCTGGCTGTCTGGCGCGCCGGCCTGTGTACCCACCGCTGGCGCGCGCATGGCGCAGATGCGGTCACGCCCATCCGCCTTGGCGCGGTAGAGCTGCTCATCGGCCAGGGCGAGCAAGGCCTCCATGCCCTGGCCCTGCCCTTCCACCAGCCCCATGCTGACCGTCACGTGGAAGATCCTGCCCGACTCGCAGAAGGACTCGGCCAGCAACTGCGCACGCAGCCGCGTGCACACACCCATGGCCTGCTCGAGCGTGGTGTCGGGCAGGATCAGCGCGAACTCCTCGCCGCCCAGGCGACAGGCCAGGTCAATCGGCGTGCGCACGCAGCGCATCATCAGCCGGCCGATCGCGCACAGCACGGCATCACCCGCCTGGTGGCCGCAGCTGTCATTGACTTCCTTGAAGTGATCGGCATCGATGAACACCAGACTCAGCGGATGGCCGGTGCGGGCCTGCCGCGCCACCTCGTTGCGCAACACCTCCATGAAGCGCCGCCGGTTGGCCAGGCCCGTCAAGCCGTCGGTGTTCGACAGCCGGGCCAGTTCGGCCTGCAAACGATCCAGGCTGGCAAAGGACAGCAGCAACAGGAAGATCAGGGTGATGAACCCACCCATGAACACGAACTGCCGCCACAGGGCCAACCACCATGCGGGCCTGCCGTCCGCGAAGGCGTACGCCTGCAGCGCCGGGGCATAGGCCCACCAGCCCTGCTGCACGCCCACGTCATGCACCACCAACGCGAGCACGCTGCCGGCATAGGCCAGCAACACCGGCGCGATCTCGAACAGCAGCAAGCCCACCGCCAGCGCACCCAGCAGGATCAACCCCGTGCCCGAGGTGAAGGTGCCTGCGGCAATGGCCACGCTGGAAAAGCCCGTCGCGATCGACACGCACACCACCAGAACCGCTCCGGGCACGGGATCGGGCTGAGCGCGCAGCGGCCACAGGTACAGGCCGACCCCCACGTTGGCAAGCAGGGTCACGGTCAGCACCGCCTGCAGCATCCACATCACCTCGGCATGCAGACCGGCGCGCACGTCTGGCCGCCACAGCGCCCAGGCATGGGCTGCCAGGAACAGAAGGAAAAAGGGGGTGGAGGCGCCCACGGCCAACAAGGCACGCCGCGCAGGCGTCGCCCCGATGTTGAACCACGCCGTCAACCAGCGCATGCCGTCGCCCCGAACCTGCCCCAATCTGCCCTCGTCGCCTGACTGTTGGTGAAAAGGAGGGATTGTCCGGCCGAAAGGGTGGGAAGCGCCACCGCCCAATCAGGGTTATCGGCCATGCTCGGGGCCCGGGGCGGGCCCCACGCGATGCCGCTATGCTTGCAGGATGAAATGGATCATCAGATGGATGCTGCTGGCATCGGCGCTGGTGTTGCTCACGCACCTGGACATCGGCTTGAAGGTCGCCAGCTTCGGCTCGGCGCTGTGGGCCGCCTTTGTGATCGGCCTGCTCAACGCCTTCGTGCGGCCCTTGCTGATCCTGCTGACGCTGCCGGTCACGATGCTGACCTTGGGGCTGTTCCTCTTTGTCGTCAACGGCCTGATGCTGATGCTGGCCTCGCGTCTGCTGGACGGCTTTCAAGTGGACGGCTTCTGGCCCGCCGTGCTGGCCGCCATCCTGTACAGCCTGTGGGGGGTGATCATCGACGCGGCGCTGGAGCGCCTGATGGGCCCACCCCGCCTGCCCCCGCCGCCCGGCGGCTGATCGCCTGACGCAAGATCAGGACGGCAGCCGCGCCAGCAGGCCGGCCAGGGCCAGTGCGCAGGTTTGCGCCCGCACCGCGGCCCTGTCGCCAGGGAAGATGCGCCGCTCGGCCTGCGTCACCCCACCACGCAGCGCCCACGCCAGCCAGACGGTGCCGACCGGCTTGTCCGCGCTGCCGCCCGCCGGCCCGGCAATGCCCGTGACAGCGACCGCCAGATGCGCCCGGGCATGCGCCAGCGCCCCTTCGGCCATCGCCAGCGCGACCGCCTCGCTGACGGCGCCATGCGCCGCGATCAAGGCCGCATCCACGCCCAGCAGCTCGACCTTGGCCTCATTGCTGTAGGTCACGAAACCGCGCTCGAACCAGGCGCTGGACCCGGCCAGATCGGTGC
The DNA here is from genome assembly GCA_964413815.1 of uncultured Aquabacterium sp. Taxonomy (GTDB): domain Bacteria; phylum Pseudomonadota; class Gammaproteobacteria; order Burkholderiales; family Burkholderiaceae_C; genus Aquabacterium. The sequence goes on from CAYPUS010000148.1 coordinate 5,700, forward strand.
AGGCCGCGGCGATCAGCCCGCCGGTGCAGGACTCGGCCGTCGCGAGCTGCCACTGGCAGGCCAGCGCACGTTCGGCCAGGGCCTGGACGGTGTCGCGCATGGCTTGCACAGTGTGAAAGATATTGGAAGGATCGGCCATGCTCGCCCCTTGCTTGGTGTGCTTTGTGCGGTGGACGCTGCGATCAGGGCAGCAAGGCCACGCTGACGCCACCCTGCCTGAGCGCCACGGCCAGCGCCAGGGTCATCAGGCAGCACAGGGCCGCGACCAGGTCGTCAAACATGATGCCCAGGCCCTGCGCCCAACCGATGCGCTGCCCTGGCCGCAGCTTGAAGAGCTGGTCGGCCCAGGCCACCGGCCCCGGCTTGGCGGCGTCGAAGAAGCGGAAGGCCACGAAGGCCAGCAACTGGCCGCGCCAATCGACCGGGCTGATCACCCACAGCACCAGCCAGAAGGCCCAGATCTCGTCCCACACGATGGCGCCCGGATCGGCCACCCGCAGGCTGCGCGCCGTGTGCGTGCAGGCCCAGCAGCCCAGCACCCAGCCCATGGCGATGATGCCGGCCCAGACCAGGTCTGCCTGCGCGCCCTGACCGATCACCGTCTGCAGGGCCAGAAAACTGAACCACCCCCACAAGGTGCCCACGGTGCCCGGTGCGACGGGGCTGAGGCCGCTGCCCGCGCCGAAAGCGATGAAGTGGGCAGGATGGGCCCACAACAGGGCAACCGAGGCGCGCCGGGGCGGCCCGTCCATGGCCTCGACCGTCATGCGCCCTCCTTGAAGTGATCGAAAGACGCCCAGCGGTCGGCCACCGCCTGCCCTCGCTCCTGCAGGCGCAGGCCGGCTTCGGCCTCGATCGTGCCGATGCGGCTGAGCAGCAGGCCCAGGCCATCGCCCAACTGCTCGATGGCGGCGCGCGCGGCAGGCGGCGCCGTGAAGACCAGTTCGTAATCGTCGCCACCCGCCAGGACGCAATCGAGCTGCTCGGCGCGCGCGCGGGTGCGCAGACCCGGCCCGATCGGCAAGGCCTCCAGCGTGAGCCGGGCGCCCACCCCACTGCGGCGCAGCACATGGCCCAGGTCGCCCAGCAGCCCGTCGGACACATCGATGGCCGCCGTGGCCAGGCCGCGCAGGCCCTCGCCGAGCGCCACGCGCGGCACGGGCATCTCCATCGCCAGGCGCGCCAGTTCGAAGGCTTCGGTGGCCAGGGCCGGCTTGAGGCTGCCGCGGAACTGCTCCAGCGCCAGCCTGGCCTCGCCCGGCGTGCCGCTGATCCAGATGTCGTCGCCGGGCCGCGCGCCACTGCGCAACAGCGCCTGGCCCTGCGGCACCTCGCCCATCACCGTCACGCCGATGCTCAAGGGCCCGGCGGTGGTGTCGCCGCCGACCAGTTCGCAATCGTGTTCGTCGGCGATGTCGAAAAGCCCACTGGCAAAGCCCCGCAACCAGGCCGGATCGACGCGCGGCAGGGTCAGCGCCAGCGTGAAGGCCACCGGCGTGGCGCCACAGGCGGCCAGGTCAGAGAGGTTGACCGCCAGGCATTTGTGCCCCAGCCGCACGGGGTCGACCGTGGACAGGAAATGCCGCCCTTCCACCAGGGTGTCGGTGGACACCGCCCAGTGCATGCCCGGACGCGGCCCCAGCACGGCGCAATCATCGCCATTGCCCACCACGGCATGGCGCGCGCCCAGCCCGGCCGGCCGCCGGAAAAAACGCTCGATGAGATCGAATTCGCCCAAGCTCATGGCCCGCATTGTGACCCGGCGGCGAGGCCGGCTTGTGCCAGGAAGACACACTTGCAGGCTGGGCGTGCGGATTTCGCCGGGCCGGGTGTCGCGCCGGGCGCCCCAAGTTCCTAAAATGGTGACTTTGGCAGACGACGTCCGCGCTGGCCGCGCCGCTGTCTGCCTACCGCATCACATACCGCGCACCGCATCCAACGCACCGCGCGACCGGCGCCCCCGCGACGCCACACGAAGGCCCACGCATGACCACCCCGGAAGAAAAACGCGCCGAGCTGAAAAAAGCCGCCCTCGAATACCACGAGCTGCCCACCCCCGGCAAGCTGGCCATCTCGGCCACCAAGGGCCTGACCAACCAACGCGACCTGGCCCTCGCCTACTCTCCTGGCGTTGCGGAGCCGTGCCTAGAGATCGTCGAGAACCCCGCCACGGCCTTCAAGTACACCAGCCGCGGCAACCTCGTGGCCGTGATCACCAACGGCACGGCGGTGCTGGGCCTGGGCAACATCGGCCCGCTGGCCGCCAAGCCGGTGATGGAAGGCAAGGCCGTCCTGTTCAAGAAATTCGCCGACATCGACGTCTTCGA
>CAYPUS010000149.1:0-7992 GCA_964413815.1 uncultured Aquabacterium sp.
TGATGTACGGCGCCACCGGCTCGCTGGACATCGACAAGGTCTACGAGGCGACGCTGACGGGTGCGATCAACAAGCAGGTGCTGGCCTTCGGTCTGGTATTCATCGTCGCGGGTCTGGCCTTCAAGCTGGGTGTCGTGCCCTTCCACATGTGGGTGCCCGACGTCTACCAGGGGGCGCCCACTGCCGCCACGCTGCTGGTGGCCGGTGCGCCCAAGCTGGCCGCCTTCGCCATCACCATCCGCCTGCTGGTGGAAGGCCTGATCAATCTGGCGCCGGACTGGCAGCAGATGCTGCTGATCCTGGCCGTGGCTTCGCTGGTCATCGGCAACCTGGCCGCCATCGCGCAGACCAACCTCAAGCGCATGCTGGCCTACTCGGGTATCGCGCAGCTGGGCTTCATGCTGCTCGGCTTCGTGCCCAGCGTGGTCGCCGGCAACACCGTCTCGGCAGGCAACGGCTACGGCTCCTCGCTGTTCTATGTGCTGACCTATGTGCTGACCACCCTCGGCACCTTCGGCCTGATCATGCTGCTGTCGCGCCCCGGCTTCGAGTCGGAGCAGATCAGCGACCTGGCCGGCCTGCACAAGCGCAGCCCCGTGCTGGCGGGCAGCATGGCTGTGTTCATGTTCTCGCTGGCCGGCATCCCGCCGACGGTGGGCTTCTATGCCAAGCTGGCCATCTTGCAGGCACTGATCACCACGAACTCGCCTGCGCTGCTGCAGATCTCGATCGTGGCCGTGCTGCTGTCCCTGGTGGGCGCCTTCTACTACCTGCGCGTGGTCAAGGTCATGTACTTCGACGAGCCCAGCGAAACCGCCCCCATCGCCCAGCACAGTGGCGCCGGCGTGCTCCTGTCGGTCAACGCCCTGGCGGTGCTGGTCCTCGGTATTCTCCCCAGTGGCCTGATGACACTGTGCGCCACGGCGATCATGCAATCTCTGGCAGGATAAGGGGCTGTTAACGTTTGCTGTTAACGCCTCTTGAAATGACCTGCCTGTTCGCCCCGTGCCCATTCACATCTGACCCGAAGGAAAGCCCATGACGGGACTGGTGCCCGCCTGGGCTGTGATCACCGTGCTGGTGGCGGCGGTCTTCGCCGCCAATCTGCCTTTCGTCAACGAGCGCATCTTCGGCCTGGGCCCCAGGCGCGAGCGCAAGGCCTTCGGCTGGCGGGTGCTCGAGCTGCTGGTGTATGCCGGCCTGGTGGGCGTGCTCGGCCGCGCGCTCGAAGCACATGTGAGCCAGGCCAGCCCGCTGCGTTGGGAGTTCGTCGCCGTGTGGCTGTGCGTGTTCCTCACGCTGGGTTTCCCGGGTTTCGTCTGGCGCTATCTGCGGCGCAGGCACTGATTTCTTCTTGCTCGTCGCACCGTCCGCCATGTCTTTCTCCACGCCCGAAGGTGCCGCTGGCGCCGCTTCCCAAGCGCGGCACGATGCATCGCACGATGCGTCCTCGCCGGAGACCCTCCCCGACGCCCATCTGCGCGAAGCGACCATCGCCACGGAGGTCGTCTACAAGGGCCACTTCCTGGAGGTGAGGCGCGATCGGGTGAGGCTGCCTGACGGCCATGAAGCACCGCGTGAATACGTCGTGCACCCCGGCGCCGTGATGATCGTTGCCATCCTGCCCGATGGCCGCCTGGTGACCGAGCGGCAATACCGTTATCCCGTTCGCCAGACCATGATCGAGTTCCCCGCGGGCAAGCTCGATGCGGGCGAGGGCGGCCTGGCCTGCGCCCAGCGCGAACTCTGGGAAGAGACAGGCTACAAGGCCAAACGCTGGGCCAAGGCCGGCATCATCCACCCCGTCATCGGCTATGCCACCGAGATCATCGAGATCTGGTTCGCCGATGAGCTGACGCTGCACGAGCGCCACCTCGACGAAGGCGAGTTCCTGGACGTGTTCGCTGCGTCGCTCGAAGAGCTGGAAGACTGGATGCGCGACGGCAAGCTGACCGACGTGAAGACCATCACCGGCATGATGTGGCTGCAGAAGTGGCGTAGCGGGCAGTGGCCTTTGACTTGGGTGACGGTCTGACCGCCTGAATGTCACCGCGGCCACGATCGCGTGGCCTCTGATCAAGGACCGTGCGTTTGTCACGGTCTTTTCATGTGCGCTTCCTAGGATCCATCCCGTCCACAACGGATGTTTCAGGAGCCTCACATGTCTTCATCCCCACAGATTCCTTCCCGTCGTTCCCTCATCAAGGGTGCGGCTGCATTGCCCTTCATTGGCGCCTTGGCCGCCTTGCATGCCCGCGAGGCCATGGCCGCCGGCACGACCACCCGTGTGCCCAGCCCTTATGGCCCCATCGCCCCTGTCAAGGATCTGACGACTGGCCTGCCGCTGCTGCAGTTGCCCGCCGGCTTCAGCTACAAGAGCTTCGGCTGGACGGGCGACCTGATGGCCAACGGCCTGGCCACGCCCGGGGCGCACGACGGCATGGCCGTGATCCGAAGCCGCAAGGTGGGGCGCAGCACCGAACTCACGCTGGTGCGCAACCACGAACGTGGCACGGGCAGTGATGCCCGCTTCTTTGGTGCGCCCGCGGTGTACGACGACAGCCGTGGCAGCGGCGCATCGTCTTCTTCCTACTCGGCCGGGGGCACCACCAACCTGACCTTCGTGGACGGCAATTGGGTCAAGGCCGAGCCCAGCCTGGGGGGCACCCGCACCAATTGCGCAGGCGGCCCCACGCCTTGGGGCACTTGGCTGAGCTGCGAAGAGGTCGGCAGCGACGACGTGAGCACGGGCGGCAAGAAGCACGGCTATGTGTTCGAGGTGACCGCCGATCCCAGCCAGACCACGGGTCAGCCCATCGTCGGCATGGGCCGTTTCGCACACGAGGCCGCCGGGGTCGACCCCGCCACGGGCATCGTCTACCTGACGGAAGACGCGGGGGGCAAGTCGGGCCTGTACCGCTACATCCCGACCAACAAATCCGGCGCGCCCGGCTCGCTGGCCCAAGGCGGTCTGCTGCAGATGGCCAAGGTCAGGGGTCAGAACAATGTCAGCATCATCGCAGCCCAACTCGAGGACACGGTCGAGTTGGAGTGGGTCGACATCCCCAATCCGGATCAGAACCGCGGCAACGCCACCGGCCTTAGCGGCCAGACCATCACCAGCGCCTCGGGCCCCTTCGTGCAGGGCTGGGAGCAGGGTGCGCTGCGCATGAACCGAGGCGAAGGCGTCTGGTACTTCGACGGCAAGATGTACTTCATGGACACCACCGGCGGCCCGGTGAGCCAGGGCACGATCTGGGAGCTGGATCTGGCCTCGCAGGCGATGGTGTGCATCTACTCCTCGCCCAGCATGAGCGTGGGCACGATGGGTGACAACATCACCGTCAGCCCGCGCGGCGGACTGCTGATCTGCGAAGACGGCAGCAACGTCACCGACGAGTTCGGCACGGGCCTGCGCCTGATGTCGCTGCACGGCGATGGGCAGGTCTCGATCTTCGCCAAGAACAACATCCAGACCACCTCCGCACAGATGAGCGCGGCCGGCAAGCTCAGCTCGCTGGCGGGCGATCACCGCGGCAACGAGTTCACCGGGGCCTGCTTCGACCCGAGCGGTCGCTACCTGTTCGTCAACATCCAGACCCCCGGCGTCACCTTCGCCATCACCGGACCGTGGGCTCACGGCTCGCTGTGATGCCAGGCTGCAAGCAACAGATTTCACTCACAAGGACTGACATCATGACGATTCGCCATCTCGCCGCCGCCCTGATGGGCGCCCTGGCCATTTGCGGCCAAGCCTCTGCCGCCACCTTCGACGGCGCCACCGGTGCCGCGGTCACCGACTACTCGGAGGGCAGCGCGCTGTCCTTCGACATCGACTTCAGCAGCCTCTCCACAGCGACGCTGCGCTTCACGCTGGATGCCGCTGACCTGGCCGCCGGGCAACTGAGCTTCAACAGCCTGGTGCGCAATCTGACGGGGCTGGGCATCGAGCGTGTGACGGTGTCGCTGGACGGCCTGGCCTTTGGCTCGGCGGGCAGCATCACCACGGACGGCTTCTCAAGCATCGTGTCTTCGGGTTCGGACGCTCAGACCGCCTGGGCCAGTTTCTCACCGGCCTTGGGCAGCGAGTTCTACATCGGCAACCCGCTGGCTGTCCCGGGTGCGGCTGACTGGACGCTGAGCCTGGCTGGCCATCAGGCGGGAGACAGCTTCTCGGTGACGGTGGCCGTGCCCGAGCCCCAGGCCTGGTCGCTGGCAGCCTTTGGCTTGTTCATGACGGCCGTCATGGCGCGCCGTCGTCGTCCGCAGCAAAGCTGAGCACGCGGCCCGGATTGAGCACGCCCTCCGGGTCGAGTGCCTGCTTGATGGCACGCATCATCGACATCGCCACGGCGGGCTTGCGCCGGGCCAGTTCCGCTTGCCGCAACACGCCGATGCCATGTTCGGCCGACAGGGTGCCTTGGTGGCGGGCCACGTGGTCGAAGACGACCGTGTTGACGGCTTTCTCGAAGGCCAGCAGCGCCTCGCCCGAGGCCGCCTCGGCAGGCGGCTGCACGTTGTAGTGCAGATTGCCGTCTCCAAGGTGGCCGAAGCAGACGGTGCGGGCATCGGGCCATTGCTGCGTGATCGCCAGTCCGCAGGCATCGACAAATGCGGGGATCGCTGACGTGGGCACGCCGATGTCGTGCTTGACCATCAGGCCTTCGGCGCGCTCTGACAGCGGAATGGTCTCGCGCAGTCGCCACATGGCCGCGCGCTGCGCCACGCTTTCGGCGAGGGTCGCATTGGCCAGCAGGCCATCTGCCATGGCGTTGGCCAGCAGGTCTTGCAGGCGCTGCTGGGCGTGGTTGTCGGATTCGCTGCTGGCGTGCTCGACCAGCATGACCCAGGCGGGTGTGTCGGGCGCGCGCAAGGGCGCGAGGACCGCGGCAGCGTCGGGATGCTGCTTGCGCACCAGTTCCAGAGGCAGACGGCCCATGAGTTCGCAGGCGGTCAGGCCCGCGTCGAGCCCGTCGCGGCCGCGACGCAAGATGGCGACGGCACCCGCCAGGCTGTCGCAGGCGAGCAAGGCGGTGGCCAGGCCCTTGGGGCGAGGGTAGAGCTTCAAGGTGGCGGCGGTGATCACGCCCAGCGTGCCCTCGCTGCCGATCAGCAGGTCGCGCAGGTCGTAGCCGGTGTTGTCCTTGCGCAGGCCTTGCAGGCCCTCCCAGATCTCGCCCTGTGCCGTCACCGCCTCGATGCCCAGGCACAACTCGCGGGCCGTGCCGTAGCGCAGCACCTGCGTGCCCCCGGCGTTGCTCGCCAGATTGCCGCCGATGGTGCAACTGCCTTCGGAAGCCAGGCTCAGGGGAAAGAGCAGGCCGGCCGCTTCGGCCGCCTGCTGCACCTCGGCCAGCAGGCAGCCGGCTTCGGCGGTGAGCGTCAGGTTGTCGGCATCGATGGCCAGGATGCGGCGCAGCCGGCCCAGGTTCAGCACGATCTGGCGCCCGCTGCCATCGGGCACGGCGCCACCGACCAGGCTGGTGTTGCCGCCTTGCGGCACGATGGCCACGCCGGCCTGGGCGCACAGGCGCACGGTCTGCGCCACCTGCTGTGCATTGAGCGGCCGCACGACGGCCAGGGCCTGCCCGCGATAGCGGCGCCGCCAGTCCAGCACATAGGGATCGAGGTCATGGCCATCCGGTGTCAGCACATGCTCGGGTCCCACGATCTGGCGCAAGCCCGCCAGCAGGTCAGCCTGCAGGGGGGCATGGGGCGGGGCGGTGTCTGGCGCGGTCATGCGCGGCCCTCAGCTTGCCTCGTTGGCCTGGCGGGCGGCCTGCTTGTCTTTTGGCGGCAGCACCTTCAGCCGCAGGCGCACGTACACGGCGCATGCGGCGAACAGGGCCACGCTCAAGGCCACTTCGACGCCGGCCAGGATCTGCGAGAGACCCGAGTCGCCGCTCGCACGCACCACGCCTTCGGTGAAATACAGCCAGATCAGCAGGGACATCCAGCGGTAGGTGTAGAGCCGGTGTTTGAGCATGCCGGCGATGGCGAAGGTCAGCGGCAGCACCTTGAGGGCCAGCATCCCTGTGCCGCCTTTCAGCGGGGCCAGCCACAGCTCCCAGGCCACACCCAGGGCGATCAGCGCCAGCAGCAGCGCCAGATTGAGCGTGCGCATGCGCTCGATCTGCGCGCGGCGCGCCGGTGGATGCTGGGCGATGAAAAGATCAGGCGGGGGAGGGGACGCAGGTGTCATGGTGAAAAATCGGCCGGCCGCATCCGTTTGCGGCGGGGCGCCGTGGCGCATGGCTGGCATCATAGCCAGCATGACGTCGAATTGGACCTTTCGCCGCCGATTGGCAAACAGATGGGCCGCCGCCCGTGCTGCCTGGGGCGTGCTGCTGGCGACCTTGCAGCAATGGCCCTGGGCCCAGACCTACCAGACCCTGCGTCAGCGCTTCAGGGAAGACAGCCTGGGGGTGACTGCCGGCAGCCTGACCTTCACCACCACCATCGCGCTGGTGCCGCTGTTCACGGTGATGCTGGCCTTGTTCAGCGCCTTTCCCGTGTTCTCGCGCTTTCGCAAGGTGCTGGAACAACAGGTCATCCAGGGCCTGGTGCCCGATGCCATCGCCAAGCCGGTGCTGCTGTCCCTGACCAAGTTCGCCGCCAAGGCCAGCCAGATCGGCGGCGTCGGCCTGCTCGCTCTGGGCCTGACCGCGATGGCCTTGATGCTGACCATCGACCACACGCTCAACCGCATCTGGCGGGTGCGCAAGGCCCGCCCCATCGCGCAACGGGTGCTGGTCTATTGGGCCGCGCTGACGCTGGGGCCGCTGATGCTGGGCGCAAGCCTGTCATTGACCTCTTATGTGCTGTCGGCCTCGCGTGGCCTGGTCAACGAGCTGCCTGGCGGCATGGAGCTGGCGCTCAGCCTGGTCGTGTTCGGCCTGCAGACGGCCGGCTTTGCCTCGCTCTACAAGTTCGTGCCCAACACCTTCGTGCGCTGGGAGCATGCCTGGGCCGGCGCGATGGCCGCGTCGCTGGGGTTGCAACTGGCCCAGGAGGTGCTGGCCCTGTACCTGTCCAAGGTGCCGGTGTACGCCACCATCTACGGCGCCTTCGCGGCCGTGCCGATTTTTCTGGTGTGGCTGTACGTGAGCTGGTTGATCGTGTTGATGGGGGCGGTCATCGCGGCCTACACGCCCAGCCTGTTGTCGCGGGTCAAGCGCTGGCCGGACGCGCCGGGCTATCGCTTCTCCTTGGTGCTGGCCATCATCAAGGCCTTGTCGGGCGAGCAGCACCAGGCACGGCATGGCCTGACCGCCGAGCAACTGTCGCACCGGCTGCGCACCGATCCCCTGCAGATCGAGCCCTTGCTGGAGACCTTGCTGAGCCTGGACTGGATCGGCCTGCTGGACGAGCCCCAGTCGGCGCATGGCGGGCGCTATGTCTTGCTGTGCGACCCTGCGACCACGCCGATCGCACCCCTGGTCGGCGCCTTGTTGCTGCACCCCAGCGGCTTCACCCAGGGCTTCTGGGCCAAGGCCGGCCTGGACGACATGACGCTGGCGGCGGCGCTGGATTGAACCGCAATGGCCGCCTCAGGCTTCGGAGATCCCCATGAGCACCTCATGGCTTTGTGCAGCAAGCGTCAGGGTCTACCCATGGGTGAAACAGGACATCCGCGTTGTCATGCGGCCTCTTGGCCGGCGACTGGTCGCCTTTGCCACTTGATCGGCACACATTTTTCTTGGCGTCCGGGAGTGGGCGGGCTATATTGAAAACAGTTTTGTTCCGCATAAGCGCCACACGATCCGAGGAGCCAGGCCCATGAAAGTCAGTGACATCCTGCGTGTCAAAGGCAGCACGCTGTTCACGGTCCAGCCCGACCAGGCACTCGGGGAGGCCACGGCTGTGATGGCAGAGCATGACATCGGCTCTCTGGTGGTGATGGAGCATGGCGATCTGGTCGGCATGCTGACCTTCCGCGAGGTGATCCAGGGGCTGGTGCGCAACGGCGGCACTGTCGAGAAGCTCTCGGTG
>CAYPUS010000150.1:0-5203 GCA_964413815.1 uncultured Aquabacterium sp.
CCGGGGGTGGCGGGGGCGCCACCACGGGCCCCGCCCCCACCGGTGCCACCGCCACCACCACCGCCACCACCACCACCTGAGCTGTCGCCAGGGGCCAAGGCCATGCAGGCCGCGGCCGCCGCCGAGCGCAGCGGCGATCTGGAGCGCGCCTTGTCGGAATACCACCGCGCCGACACGCTGGATCAGCCCAATGCGGCGGCCCGCGCCGAAGCGCTGCGAAGGCAACTGGTCAAGCGCTATACGGTGCAGGCGCGCGGCGCATTCGCCCGGCAGGATCTGGATGGCGCCATCGCCAACTGGAACAAGGTGCTGGTGCACCAGCCGGACAACGACATGGCCAAGCTGGAAAAACAAAAGGCCCTGGTCCTGAAAGAAAAGATCAAGGCTTTGAAGTGAGCGGGGGCCGGGGAGCGGGGCGGGGCGCCCAGAACTGCCTGGCCGAGTAACGTCCCAGTTGATCGCGCTGCACCCGTGCGTTCTCGATGGCGCGCAGCCCCTTGGCCGCCGAAGGCTCATCGGGCCGCAGGGCCAACACGGCCAGGTAACGCAGCTGGGCCTCATCCAGGGCGCCTTTTTGCTGCGCCTGGCGCGCCAACCGCAGCAGTGCGCGGACCTGATGCTGGATGTCGCGCTGGGTCTGGGCCAGTTCGGCGGCGTAGTCGCCCACATCCGGCCGCAACACCCTCAGCACCTCCCAATGGAAAGCCGCACCGGCCAGATCACCCTGGGCCGCACGGCGCCGCGCTTCCTTCAGTTGCTGCTGTTCGAAGTGGGCGTGTGCCGCGGGCCGGGAAAAGGGGGCGTGGCTGCCGTCGCCGATGCTGGTGCAGGCGTTCAGCCACAGCAAGGTGGCCAAGGCGGCGCAGGCAGACCAGCCCGTCCCTGCCTTGCCGGGGGGGCGGTGCCACGGGGGCGCAAGGTGCGTGGCAAGTTGCGGCATGGCGCTCACTTCGCGCGGCTGGTCTGAAGCCGCGCCTTGAAGTCATCCAGGCTCATGTCGCCGTAGACCATGGTTCGGCGCAGCATCAAGGGGTGGGCGAAGAAGGGGTTGCCGCCCGGCGTGACGGTCACAGCCAGTGTCACCCCCTGTCTGCGCAAGGTGTCGAGCACGGCCTGGTTGGCATCCCCATAGGGGTAGGCGAAATGGCGCTGGGGTCTGCCCAGGCGGCGCGCCAGCAATTCGCGGGGCCACCGGGTTTCGTTTTCCAACACCTGTTGGTAAGCCTCGTCCGATTCGCCGTTGGCGCGGTCCAGCAGGTTGCGGTGGGTGCGCGAGTGCGCCTGCACATCGATCAGGCCGGCGTCGAGCATGGCCTTCATCTCCGACCAGTCCACCGCGTCGCCCGCGCCGATGAAATCGCTGTAGACAAAGAGCGTGGCGGGAAAGCCATGCCGCCTCAGCACGGGGTAGGCGTGTTTGTAGAAGGAGACATAGCCGTCGTCGGCGGTGATCACCACCGCGCGGGCGGGCAGCGCTTTGCGGCCTTCGAGCCATCCTTCCAGATCGGCCAGCCGGACCACCTGGTAGCCGTGGCGTGCCAGGTAGCCCATCTGCGCAGCGAAGTCGCTGACGCTGACCGTCATGCGCCGGCCGGGGCCGCGGCCGCCGTCACCTGGGGCAAAGCGGTGATAGCAGAGGATGGGCACGGTCTGGTAGCGATCGGGCCGCACGCCGGTGACGTTCACGGGCTGCAGTGGCACGATCAGGGGCTTGCCGGCTTCGGCCTGGGTGGCGCCCTTGTTGGCCTCGCTGATCGTCCAGCCCAGATCGGGCGAGCCAAGGAAGCGGCGGGCCACCTCGCTCAGGGGCTCGTCCTGGTGGCTCTCGTAGATCAGCAATCGATCACCCCGAGCCAGGACGCGACCGGTGGCGGGCACGGGCTCCTCGGCGTCGGTTTGTCCATTGGCGGCGGGCCGGCTGGCGCAGCCGCTGAGCAGTGCCATCGCCAGCATGGGCAGCGCCAGAAGCAGCACCCCCGGCGCCGTGTGGGGGCGCGGCGCGCTCATGGCGTCTTGCCGGGCGGGTGGGTGGCCACGGCGTTGGCGGCGCGGTCCTGCAGCGACTGGGCCATCTGGTCGAAGGCCAGGTACAGCTCGCCGAACTCGTCCTTGCGGGTTTCGGCGATGCGGTAGTCCAGACGCCCCTTGGCCAACTGCCCCATGGCATCGGCCACCAGCTGGATCGGGCGGGCGAACCAGTTGGCCACGAAGTACATCGAGATGGCCACCGCCAGCACCGTGACCAGCACCAACACGGCCATCAGCACCATCGACAGGTGCACCACCTGCGTCAGCGGCTTTTCTTCCAGGCCCAGCAGGACCCGGCCGATCTGCTTGTTGGCAAAGGTGATCGGGGCCTCGAAGGCCAGCAAGGTCTCGCCGGGGCGGGCGCGGTCCTGGTCGCCGGGCGTGCCGCCATCGGTAGGGGCGCCGGTGGCCACATAGCGCCAGGACTTGATCTGGCCGTGCCGCATGGCCAGCGGCTCGCCGGCCGGTGGCTGGTAAGGCAGGCCGACCAGGCCGGGATCGCTTGCAGCGCGCACGATGCCGCCCAGGTCGACCACGGCCACGCTCTCGAAATCACGCGTCTTCATGATCTCCTGCAGGGACACGTCCACCGCCACCCATTCGTCCGCCAGCACCGAGACCGCGTTCTGCGCGGCGATGAAGCGCGAAAGCGAGGCGCCATAGTCGGTGACCTGGTTGAACAGCGCCGCGTACTGGCGCTGGGTGATCACGGTGGCGGTGATGCCCATCACCACGGCCACGATCAGGCCCATGGTCAGGGCCCACTTCACACGCAGCGGGATGATGCGGGGGCGGTTGCGGGCCAGCGCATCCTCGTCGATGCGGGCCAGCACCTTGATGAGCTCGTCGGCCAGCTCCTTGCCCGTCTGGAAGCGCTGGGCCGGCGACTTGGCCAGGCAGCGCTCGACGACGCGGCGCAAGGATGTGGGCAGATCGGGGCGCAGCTTGTCCATGGGGACGGGCTGCTCCTTGGCGATCTTGAGGGCGATGCTGACCATGCTGTCGCCCTGAAAGGGGCGCTGGCCGGTGAGCATCTGGTAGAGCACCACGCCGGCCGAGAACAAGTCCGAGCGTCCATCGACCTTCTCGCCCATCGTCTGCTCGGGCGACATGTACTGCGGCGTGCCCAGCACCTCGCCCGATCGGGTGCGCTGCTCGCCAGTGGGCGAGTCGATGTGGGCGATGCCGAAGTCGGTCACCTTGATCGTCGGCGTGCCGTGCAGGCGCATGATGTTGCCCGGCTTGATGTCACGGTGGACGATGCCGCGCGCATGCGCATAGTCGAGCGCCCGGGCCAACTGGATGCCCATGACCACCGTGTCGCGCACCGGCAGGGCCTTGCCCTCGCCCAGCAGTTGCGCCAGCGATTCGCCTTCCAGCAGCTCCATGGCCATGTAAGGCCGGCCCTCGATCTGCCCCACGTCATGGACCACGACGATGTTGGGATGGGACAGGCCACCGGCCGCGCGGGCCTCGCGCAAGAAGCGCTCACGGCAATCGTTGTCTTCGCACAGCGAGGCGTGCAGGAACTTGATGGCCACATCGCGCCCGATGTCGGGGTCGTGGGCGCGGTAGACGCTGGCCATGCCACCGCGGCCCAGTGGGGCGCGTACCTCATAGCGGCCCAGCTGACGGGTCACGGGCTCGCCGTTGTGCGAGGTGGGGGCGCCGGGCAGGGTGCTGGGGCGGGCCTCGCCGCCAGCCGTGGCGGAGGGGGTTGCGGAGGCGGTCACCGGTGATGCCGGGGTGGCGGCCGCAGACACGGCCGGCCCCTGCTGCGAAGGCGGCACGATGACCGTCGCTTCGCTGTCCCGGTCCGGGTCGCAGGGGACTTCGTTGTCGGCGCCTTCAGGCGTGCTCATGGGCCGTCCTCCCGTGTGATGCCGCTGGGGCGGGCACGCATCATTCTTGCAGCGGGGGGCCGGCCGACGCCAGGCCAAAGGTCATCCCCGGGTGGCCATCAGGGTTCCAGCTTGATGTTGATGCCGGTGAACAGGGACGTGTCCGTCTTCTTCACGTTGGCCGGGACGTTGTGCGTGTAGACGCTGACCACGCTGAGCGACAGCGACAGCGTCTCGGACATCGACACGTTCAGCGAGCCATTGAAGCGCCCGATGTGCGCCTTGTCGCCGGAACCATCTGGATACAGTTCCAGGCGCTGCTTGAAGGTCACCCGGTCATTGAACTGGTGCGTCGACTCCTCGCCGAGCAGCGCGCCCGGGCTGGCGAAGCGCCGCCCTACGCGGTCATTGATGGTCTGGTCCTCCGAGTAGCGGTTGTCGGTGTAGCTCAGACCGGCAAAGACGTTGACCGTGTGGTCCGTGGTGTCGACGACGTGGTAACCCAGACCGGCCGACACGGTGCTGCGCAAGGTCAGGTTGAGCAGCCGATCGCCGTCGAAGCGCATCTTGCCGAAGGCGAACCAGCGCAGGTCCAGGTCGGAGTCGTACTGGGTGGCCACGCCCCATTTGTCGGCCGTGGTCTCGGAGCGGCCTTCGACCTCGCTGTTGGCGTGGTTCAGGTAGCCCTGGACGGACAGCTTGGTGTCCTCGGTCTGACGCGCCATGTCGAGGTTCAGCACAGCCGAGTTGGAGACGGTGTTGCCCGCCGTGAAGGCGACCGAGGCGCCGAGCAGCCCGCGCCAGCGGCCGTCCTTGTTGTTGTCTGCGTGAGCAGTCAGTGGCAGTGTGGCGATGGCAAGAAGCAGTGGCGCCGCGGCCCTGCGAAGAAAAGGCGAGTGTGTGAATCGGTCAGACATGTCAGAAACGTCAGGGTGGTGCGAGTGGCCATTTTAGGCAGCCCCCATCGGCGCGCCGCGCGCAGCCACGACAAACTCGAAGGGCACGCGCTCCATCAGGTAGCACAGGCAGTCCTGTCGGATCACGCGCGCATCGAGCGTCAGCATGGATGGCATGGCGGCGCGTTGCAGCGTGAGGCGGCCATCCACGGTCCGGAAGTAGGTGGCACCCACGTCTTCGCCGGCTTCGTTGTGCGCCTGCAAGGGCGCGGCGAGATGCGTGTGCCCGAAGACGGCGCCGACGGGCAGGTCCACGAAGTTGAGATGGTCCAGGCGGGGATCGAAGTTCAGCGCGGCCCGCGGCTCGCCAAAGCCGAAGTCGACATCCGGCGCCACGTGCACCACCGCCATCGTGTGGTACAGGTCCACATCCCCCTC
>CAYPUS010000150.1:5213-7924 GCA_964413815.1 uncultured Aquabacterium sp.
CGACCCTGCGCGGGACCGGCGAGGAGCCCTGGACCCCACGGGAGCGCGCCGACCACTTCGACGCGTTCGTACCCCTCCTGGACCGGCTGCTCGGGAAAGGCCGTCAGATGCAGGCAGGCATCGATGAAGTGTGCGGCCGCTTCTTCGTTGGCCGCCTGGCCGGGCTTGCCGCACTCCACTGCCAGGGCCGGGCACAGGTCGGCGAAGGCGCCCGTCATCGAGCCGTAGGTGCCCCGATACCACACGACCGTGCGCGAGAACAGCAGCGCCAGATGCAGCGTATGCGGATCGAGCCCGCTGACGACGCTGTAATGCGGATTGAGCCCCGTGTTGTTGTGCACATCGATGCTGGCGAACAGCCCGCGCTCGGACATGATGTCGCGCACCTGACGGCACATGGCGTGTTCGGCGGTGCCGGTGTGATCATGGGTGCCGGGCCACACGCGGTTGAAATCGGGTTGGTGGTCGAGCCTTCTGAGACCATGTTTGGCGGCCTGCACATTGCCGACGTAGATGCTCATGGCGCGGGGCAGGGGGGCTCCGTCATCGGCATGCAGGTTCTTGAGCACCTGCTGGATGGCGACCAGACCCACGTCTTCGTTGCCATGCTGGAGCACGGCCACGAAGAGCTCGGGATGCCGGCGTCCCGGCAGATGGATCAGGGTGGGGCCGGGCAGCACCTCGTGCAGCTCGCGGGCCGATGCCGTCAGGAAGCCATCGGGCAACGCGTTGAGACGGTGAAGCATGGCGCCGCGATCAGATGGGCCACTCATGCACCGGCAGGCCATTGCGCTGGTGCGTCAGGTAGTCGGCCGTCAGGCGCTGAAAATCGCCATGCTGGGCATGGTGGGCGAGCTGCCAGATGGCGCCATTGCGCCGCATGCGCAGGCGTGCGATCAGCACGTCCATGTAGCGGGCGATGTCACGCGCATCGATCTGCAACTCCTGCAGGCCTTCGCCCGCGATGGGCAGCAGCTCGGTCAGCAGGTCGGTGGCGTCGTGGGTCTGTCCGTCGACCCAGGTCAGCACCGATGACAGGCCTTGGCGCGCGCCGTTGTAGAAGTTCTCGCGTGCCTGCTCGAAGCCCAGTTGGCGCGTGGCGTCGGGCTCCTGCGCCAGCATGTGCACCGCGCCGTAATAGAAGGCCGCATTGGCCATCATGTCGATCATGCTGGGGCCAGCCGGCATCACGCGCTGCTCGATGCGCAGGTGCGGCGCACGCGCTTCGTCGAAGCCGATCAACAGCCGGTTCCACCGCCACAGCGTGCCGTTGTGCAGGCGCAGGTGGGTGAAGTCGGAAGGCGGCTTGTCGTCCTCGCAGACGGGCAGAAGGGGCACAAAGCGCTGCGCATTGTCGGTAAAGTAGAAGGTCGGGTCGTCGCCCAGGTAGCCAGGGCCGAAGCCGACGCGGCCTGGCAGGCTTTGCTCCACCCCGCCGTCGATGGCCTGCTCGAACAGCGGCACACGCGTCTCATGCCATAGCGTGTGCCCGAACAGGAAGGGCGCGTTGGCCGACAACGCCACCAAGGGGCCGCTGAGCATCATGGAGGCGTTCAGGTAGGCGCTGGCCTGCGTGGCAGGCACCTGCAGATGGACCTGGAAAGAAGTGGAGGCCGCTTCCAGCATCAGGTCAGCGTGCGCGCCGGTCTTGAGCCGCTGACCACTGCCGGGCAGACCTTCGATGTCGAGCGACAAGGGCTCGCCACCGCGCATCCGCAGCATCTGCTGGTTGAGGGCGTCATAACGCTTGGATGGCGTCATGGTCGAGAGGTTCAGGTCCGACTCGCGCAAGGTGGGCAAAGTGCCGATGGCGATGGCCTGGGCCTGGTCTTCCTGGGCGGCCTCCAGGCAGCTTGCCCAGGTGCTGCGAAGCTGGCGCTCCAGGGTCCACAGGGCCTGCCCCGCCAGGGGTTCGGGCGGGCTGTTGAGCTCGATGTTGAAGCGCGACAGCTCGGGCACCACCATGGGGCTGCCCAGCCGGGCCAGCACACTCTGGTTGCGGGGCGCCGGGCGGCACTGCGCATCCAGCAACCAAGCCTCCAGCTCAAAGCCTGCGACGGCGCCGGTCTCGGCGAAACCCTGGCGAGCGAAGGTCTCTTGGGCCAGCGTCGTTTCCTGGGCCAGCCGCTCGGCAAAGCGCAGGAAGTCGTCCTGCGTGAACCGTGATCGGGAGATCTCCTGTCCCATGCGACGCCGCTCCGAAGTGTGAGTCCAGTCCCCACTAGGCCTTGGATGCGCAAAGCGTGTCAAGCCGCGGCACGATGCGGCAAGGGGCTTGAGGCCAAACAAAACGCCGACACCATCCCATGACGGTGTCGGCATCCGGGGCTTGCGCCCAGGCCTCCATCACCCCTGCAGCGGCGACCAGCGGCAGAAACGAACTCCCCGATGGGAGAGGCCAAATTCGAAAGAGGGACGGGCCGGCGAAGGCTCAGAAGCTGTAGTGCACGCCCACGCTGGCGGAAGGCAGGATCTTGATGCTGCCGATGTCGTCGTAGATCTCGTCGGTCTTTTGGTCTACGTCATCCTGCGTGATGCCGGCCCGGCCGACCAGATTGGTGTCGACCTTGAGCGTGGGCCTGCCGATCGACACGCCGATGTCGGCCGTGAAGCCAAGGCCTGTGGGCTTGGCCTGGTGGCCCCAACCCAGACCGACGTAGGGCATCAGCGTGGGGTACTTCAGTTCGGCATTGAGGTAGTCGGTGGCCGCC
>CAYPUS010000151.1:0-695 GCA_964413815.1 uncultured Aquabacterium sp.
CGTCATCGAAGAGCAGATGGGCCAGCGCGCCGAGGATCAGCACATTGCCCATCAAGGCCTCCGCGCTCAGGGCGACGAGGTCGGGCGCACGGTCGAAGGTCAAGGTGCAGGCGGTGAGAACGGCCAGGCACAGCGCGGCCACGGCCCAGGGTGGCACCCAGTCGCGGTTCAACAGGGCCATCACCAGCGCGACCCCCATCATCAGCAGGCCCGTCAGCAGCGCGGCACGGTGGGCCCAGCGGCCCGAACCCGTCCAGCGCGCAGACCAGGGATGCAAGGCCAGGCACAGGACCACGACCAGCGCCCAGGCCAGGTACATCACCTGTCTGTCCAGGATCTGCCAGGTCTGCTGCCACAGCGACACGGCGGTGATGACCACCAGCGCCCAGGCCGCCCACAGGCCGTCGCGCCGCGCAACCAGACACAAAGGCAGCGACAGGGCGGCCCAGTACGCGAACAAGGTCCATGGGTCGGCGCCAGTCTGGTAGGTCTGGCCGAAAAAGGCCAGCAGGCCGCCCAGCACCAGGAAGGCCGCCACGCTCAAGGGCGTGCGCGAGGCCGGCCGCCAGGCGGCAGCCGCGCACAGGGCCAGCCAGGCGGACTGCAGCAAGGCAAAGTGCTGCATGCGCCCCCAGTGCTGCCAGTTGGTGGCCACCCAGAAGACCACGCCCAGGCCGAAGAGCCCCGCGCCCAAT
>CAYPUS010000151.1:705-7868 GCA_964413815.1 uncultured Aquabacterium sp.
AATTCGCGATCCGCCCGCTCACTCGACGTCCAAACCGCCACACCCTTGGGCAGCAAGGCGCCGCCCCCGTTCTCATGCCCATCACCACCCGACAAGGCGTGGGCCCATGAACTGCTGCTTTCGGACATCCAGAACCTTTTCTCTATGATCCCTGCGCATCCTAAGTGAGCGCCGCATGCGCACACCCCCTATCCCCCTTGAGGAGGACCGCTTGACCATGACGAGACACTTCACCTTGCCCCTCATCGGGGCGGCCCTGGCAAGCTGGCTGGCCCTGCCCGCCATGGGCGCCGACCAGATCGGCAGCGTCGACACCGCCTTCAAGCTGATCGGGCCGGACCACAAGATCGTGGTCGATGCCTACGATGACCCCAAGGTGCCGGGCGTGACCTGCTATGTGTCGCGCGCCAAGACGGGCGGCATCAAGGGCGCCGTGGGGCTGGCCACCGATACCTCGGATGCCTCGATCGCGTGCCGGCAAGTGGGGCCACTGTCCTTCGCGCCGGGCAAGCTGCCCGCGCAGGAAGAGGTGTTCAGCGAGCGGCGCTCCATCTTGTTCAAACGGCTGCGCGTGGTGCGCATGATCGACCGGGCGCGCAACACCCTGGTCTACCTGAGCTATTCCGACAAGCTGATCGACGGGTCGCCGCAGAACAGCGTCAGTGTCGTGCCGGTTGACCGGTCCTTGCCGATCCCGCTCAAGGCGGACTGAGGGACGCGCGCCGGGCGCTGCTGGCCTCGGGCGGTCCGTCAGGTGATCAGGATGGCGCGGAAGTCGTTGACGTTGGTGTGGGTCGGGCCAGTAACGATGCCGTCTTGCAAGGCCGCGAAGAAGCCGCCGCTGTCGTGGGCCCGCAGCATGGCCTCGGGCTGAAGGCCCAGTTGCCGGGCACGCACCAGCGTGTCGGGCGTGACGATGGCCCCTGCCGCATCGCCCTGGCCGTCGATGCCATCGGTGTCGGCGGCCAGCATCCACACACGCGGATGGCCTTGCAGGGCCAGCGCGGCCGACAGCAGATAGGTGCTGCAGCGCCCGCCCAGGCCATTCGGTTTGGCCGCCGCGGCATCGAGCGTGACGGTGGTCTCGCCGCCTGAAAGCAGCACGCATGGGGGCGCGAAGCCCGGGAGCCCGTCGGCCGGTGTGTGAGTTGCCTCGCCCAGCCCACGCCGCGCCAGGGCGGCATGGGCGCGGCCCAGTTCGATGGCATCGCCTTCGAGGCGGTCGCTGAGGATGTGGGCGCGCCAGCCCGCCTGGCTGGCCGCCTTCGCGGCCGCCTCGAGCATGTCCTGCGGCGTCGCGATCAAGGTGGCCTGGCTGCGGGCAAAGACGGGGTCGCCCGGCTTGCGTGTGGCCAGCGCGTTGCCGCGCAAGGCGGCCATGAGGGGCGCGGGCAGCCTGAGTCCGTAACGGTCGATCACCGCGAGGGCATCGGCGCAGGTGCTGGCATCGGGCACAGTGGGGCCGCTGGCGATGTCGGCCAGTTGGTCGCCGGGCACATCGGAGATCGCCAGGGTGACGAGGCGGGCCGGTGCGCACAGCGCCGTCAGCCGGCCGCCCTTGATGGCCGACACGTGCCGGCGCACGGTGTTCATCTCGCCGATCGACGCGCCGCAGCGCAGCAGTTGCCGATTCAGGTCCTGCTCGTCTTGCAAGGTGCAGCCCGGCGCGGGGGCGGTCAGCAGGGCCGAGCCGCCGCCAGAGATCAGCGCGATCACAAGGTCGTCGGCCGTGAGGCCTTGCAGCTGCGCCAGCATGGCCTGGGTGCCGCGCAGGCCGGCCTCATCGGGCACGGGGTGGCCGGCTTCGAGGACCTGGATGCGTGGCGGGCCGTCCAAGGTCGCTGGTCGGGGCGGCACATGGCCGTATCGGGTGAGCACCGTGCCGCACAGCGGATGGCCGGCCGGCCAGGCCGCTTCGAGGGCGTGGACCATGGCGCCGCTCGCCTTGCCCGCACCGATCACGATGGTGCGGCCGGCGCCCGGGGGCGGCGGTGTGGGCAGATGGCGGGCGAGCACCTGGGCGGGCTGGGCGCGGGCCACGGCCACGTCATAGAGATGACGCAGCAGGGCGCGCGGATCGGCCATCGAAGCGGTGCTGGGTGCGGGCTGTGACACGGCGCGGCTTTCAGGCAGGCGTCTGGTTCTGGCTTGCGCCATGCGCTTGCGCCAGATGCGCCAGCACGCGATCGGCCACCATGCGGGCCAGCCGGTGCTGCGCGCGCTCGCTGGCCCAGGCGACATGCGGGGTCAGCAGCAGGTTGGGGATGTCCCCCGCCAGCAGCGGGTGATCGGGCGGCGGGGGCTCGACCTCCAGCACGTCGATGGCGGCGCCTGCCAGGCGGCCGGCGCGCAGAGCGTCGGCCAGGGCCAGCGGATCGACCAGGGCGCCGCGACCGGTGTTGATGAGCACGGCATCGGGCTGCATGCGCCGCAGCCGGGTGGCGTCCATCAGGCCGCGGGTGTCGGGTTTCAAAGGCAGGTGCAGGCTGATGGCATCGCACTGCGCCAGCAACTCATCCAGGGGCAGCTCATCGGCGGCAGGCGCGCGGCCGGGCCGCTCGGCGAAGCGCACCTGCATGCCCAGGCCTCGCGCCAAGCTGGCCGTGGCTTCGCCGATGCGCCCTCGCCCGACGATGCCCAGTGTCGAGCCGGCCACCGGGCGGATCACGGGACCGTGCCAGCAGAAGCAAGGGGAGCCCGACCAGCGGCCATCGTGGCTGGCGCGCGCGTATTCGAGCAGGTGGCGGCGCAGCGCGAAGAGCGTCGCGATGACGTGTTCGGCCACCGCCTCGCTGCCGTAGTCGGGCGCGTTGTGGACGGCGATGCCCCGTGCGCGCGCGGCGTCCAGATCGACGTTGTCGGTGCCCGCCGCCGCCACGCAGATGCAGCGAAGCCGGGGTGCCAGGTCCATTTCCGCCGCGCCCAGCCTGACCTTGTTGACGACCAGCACCTCGGCCTCGCGGATGCGGTCTGGCAGTTCGTGCGGCGCGGTGCGGGCGTGGGCGGTGTAGACCAGCCCGTCGGCATCGCCCAGCGGCAGGCCGCAGGGCAGGGTGCCGGCGTCGAGGAAGACCACATGGGGAGGGGCTGGGCAGGGGCTCATGGGCGCAAGGGGACAGACGGGTGGGCCACCTCGTGATTGTGGGGCGGATGTGGCCCGACAATGCACAGGCCGCCCACGCTTTGCCTTCTTGCACCTTCTTGCACCGTGATCGTCCTGCTTGCGCTTGCCGCCACGCTCCATGGCTACCTGGCTTGGCGCCTGCTGCCCGCCTTGGCCCTTTGGCCTGCGGCCCAATGGCTGCTGGCCCTGATGGTGCTCGCATCCGCCCTGCTGGGGCCGGCCTCGATGATGGCCTGGCGCATCCGCCATCCCGTCTGGTCGGACCGGGTGGCGGCGGTCGGCTTCGTCTTCATGGGCTGGAGCTCGACGGTGTTCATCCTGACGCTGTTGCGCGAGCTGCTGCTGGGCGCGGCCTGGCTGGGCGGCGTGCACTGGACGCTGCCGCGAGGGGGGATGGGTGCGCAGGATCCGCTGGGCGCCTACAGCGCCGCCGGCGTGGCCGTGGCCGGCACCCTCATCACCTTGCTGGGCTGGTTCAATGCGCGGCGCACCGCCGCCGTGGTGAAGGTGGACGTGCCCATCGCCGCGCTGCCCGACGAACTGGAGGGCTTCACCATCGCGCAGATCACGGACATCCATGTGGGCCCGACGATCAAGGCGCCTTACCTGCAGGCCATCGTGGATGCCGTCAACGCCTGCCAGGCTGACATGGTGGCCATCACCGGCGACCTGGTCGATGGCAGCGTGACAAGACTGGCGCCCCATGTCGCCCCGCTGACCGGCCTGCGTTCGCGCCATGGCAGCTACTTCGTGATGGGCAACCACGACTACTACTCGGGCGGTCAGAAGTGGGTGGTGGCGTTGCGCCAACTGGGTCTGCGCGTGCTGCTCAACGAGCATGTGGTGCTCGCGCACGAGGGCACGGAGCTGGTGGTGGCCGGCGTCACCGACTACAGCGCGCACCGCTTCGAGCCCGGCCACCGCAGCGATCCCCATGCCGCCGTGCGCGGTGCGCCGGCCGGCCGCATCAAGGTGCTGCTGGCCCATCAGCCGCGCAGCGCCCTGACGGCCGTGCGGGCCGGCTTCGATTTGCAGATCTCGGGGCACACCCATGGCGGCCAGTTCTGGCCCTGGCGCTGGGCCGTGCCTTTGCAGCAGCCCTATGTGGCGGGCCTGCACCGGCTGGAGGACATGTGGGTCTACATCAGCCGAGGCACCGGCTACTGGGGGCCGCCCAAGCGCTTCGGCGCGCCATCGGAGATCACGCTGCTGCGTCTGATCAAGGGGCGATAGCGCCGGTCAGGGCTGGACCGGGTCAGGCTGCATCGCCGCAGGCGCCAGCAACAGGAAGCGTTCTGCACCCTGCGCCAGCGCCGCCTTGAGCGTGTCGCTGGCCAGTTGCGTGTGCCGCTTGCCCGCACTGGAATGCAGGAAGGCGACATAACGGGCCAGCTCGCGGTCCGACAAGGGCGCATAGGCCTGCGCGAAGCTGGCCAGGATCAGCTGCTTGTAGGCCTTGAGCATGCCATCCCGGTCTTTGCGCAGCGTGTCCTGGACCTCCTCGTTCGTGAGCGTGGATGGCACCTCGGTCAAAGCCGCGACCACGCCTTTATGGGCCGATACGAGGGTGTGGATCGAGACCTCGACCATGGCCTCGTCGGCGCCGAGCTCTTGCAGCAGACGGCCGAGCAGGTCGCGCCGGGCAGCGGGCAGGCGGTCGAACACCTCGCTGCCTTGCTGGATCACCGCGCGCAGATCGGTCTGTGTGGTGGCCGCCGCCTGCTCGACCTGGGCGATCTTGCGGCCCAGGGGCGACTCGTACCAGCGGCGCATGGCCTTGACCTGTGCGGCATCGAGGGCCTGGCTCATGCGCATCAGCCCCAGCTCGCGCAATTCGTCCGCGCCATAGGCCTTTTCAAGGGCAGTGTGCAGGCGGTCGGCCTCTTCGTTGGTGGGTTCACTCTCGCACAGCGACAAGGCCGCTGAAAAACCGACACGTGCCTGGGGCAGCACGCTGCCGAGCTGGTCCCACAGGCCGCTGCGTTTCATGATGGTCTCGGCCTGATCTGGCGGGACCGCGGCCATCGCGGCGGGCGGCGCCGCCAGGACGGCAAATATTGCAAGCGCCATGGCCAGGGTGGCGCGCAGTGCGGTGTGCATGGAAAGTCTCCTGAAAGGGAAACACTGTTATCGCCCAGCCGCGGCCATGTTTTCCCCGGTGAAAACACCAATCGTTGAACGCGACGCGCTCACACGCGGGCTGGATGCGGTGTGGCATGCGCCTTTCGGCAGCGGTGCCTGGGGCATGTCGCTTGCTGTCCTTCCAAGGACGCGATACCAACAAAGGAGCCAGCATGTACATCGAAGTCAACACCACCCATCACATCACTTCGCAGGATTCGCTCAAGGCCGAGGTGGCGCAGATGATCGAGCACGACATCGGCCGGTTCGCCGACCAGGTCACCCATGTGGAGGTGCACCTGGACGATGAGAACAGCCCGGACAAGGGCGGGGACAAGGACATCCGCTGCACCATCGAAGCCCGGGTCACGGGGCGTCAATCACTGGCCGTGACCTCGCATGCCTTCAATGTGGCGCAGGCCGCGCGGTCGGCGGCCACCAAGCTGTCGCGGGCGCTGGAAAGCGCCCTGGGCAAGCGGGCCGCCAAGACCCGCATCGACACCCCGGCCAGTTGATCACGCCGCCGATGCCCCGGCCCGCGGCCGGGGACGCCCGTCAGACCGAATCAGACCGAATCAGACGGCCGGCGGAAACACCTCGCGCGACCATTCGCGGTGACGTGCCAGGGCCGCGGCGAAGCGCAGGGTGGCGTCTTCCTGCGGGCCATCGTCGTCCACGATGATCAGGGCCGGATCCACATTGGCATCGACGGCGCTGTCGACGTCGATGCCCGCCTTGGCCAGCAGGGGCGTGGCCGATGCGGCCACCAGCATGGGTTTGCAATGCCGGTACTGGAGCTGCACGAATTCGACGGCCAGGCCATCCGTGAGGTAGGCCTCGCCCGCACCGGGCGGCAACACCACCGCATCGAAGAGCACGCTGGGTGCGGTCTCCAAGGTGGCCTCGATGGGCAGCACATCGCCATCCACAGTCTGGATCTCGCCCAGGCGCGCGCCGACGTAGCGCGGCACGGCGCCGGCTTGCAGCAGCTCTTCGTAGAGCTGGCGCAGACCCTGGGCCGCGACCCCGTCGGCCACCAGCAGCGCGACGCGCCGGCCCAGGATGCGGCCATCGCCCGGACGGCTCAGCAGCGACAGCGCCGGCGAGACCACGACCTCCGGCTCGGGCGGGGCGGGATGGGCCATGGGCGGTGCGGGCGGCAAGGGCATGCCCAGCTCCTGCGCCACAGTGGCCGCCAGGCCTTCATCGATGTTGCGCAAGTTGGCCACCACGCGCTGGCGCACGGCCTGCGTCTGCACGCGCGTCAGCTCGAAGCGCAAGGCGCCGGCGATGTGGGCCTGCTCGATGGGCGACTGGCTTTGGTAGAACAGGCGCGCCTGGTTGTAGTGCTCGGCGAACTTTACCGGGTGGGCGCGCAGCTTGGTGGGTTCGGCCTTGGTCTGCTGATCGAGCAGGCGCTCGGCAAAGGAGCTGAAGCCCTTGAGCGCACCGGCCTGGAAGGGACAACCCCCACCGAGCGAATTGGGCTCGTAGTTGGCCCGGCCGCGGTGGATGGCGTGCTGGTGAAAGCCATCGCGCTGGTTGTTGTGCACCTCGGCGATGGGCGCGTTGATGGGGATCTGCGCGAAGTTGGGCCCGCCCAGGCGCGTGAGCTGGGTGTCGTGGTACGAGAAGTTGCGGCCCTGCAGCAGCGGGTCATTGGTGAAGTCGATGCCGGGGATGATGTGCTGGGTGCAGAAGGCCACCTGCTCGGTTTCGGCAAAGAAGTTGTCGGGGTTGCGGTCCAGCACGAGGCGGCCCACCGTGCGCAACGGCACCAGCTCCTCGGGCACGATCTTGGTGGCGTCCAGCACATCGAAGCTCCACTGCGCGGCCTGTTCTTCGGTGAAGGTCTGGATCTGCAGCAGGTATTCGGGGAAAGCGCCGGCTTCGATGGCTTCCCACAGGTCGCGGCGAT
>CAYPUS010000152.1:0-6921 GCA_964413815.1 uncultured Aquabacterium sp.
CCCGCTCCAAGTATTTTGTATGTGGACGTCTGCTGAAGTCCACGATGCATCCAAAAAATGGACCCCCTTGGGTCCATTTTTCGTTTTCGGGCTTCGATCAATCAGTCCACTGAAGGCTGTGGAGGTCCGCTGGAAGCCTGGGCCTCCGATCGACCACTGGGCGGGCCGCCAGGTGAAGTCCAGAAGGCACCTGACATTTGTTCAGGGGGTATGGCCCAAGACATAAAGCATTTGTCCCTGCCCAACATTCTCCTTGTCCTGCGTTCTGCCGATGATCGGCGCGACGACAGAGGGCCATCACGCCGCGCCTTGCTGAAAGCCGGTATTGGTGGATCTCGAATCGGTATGGCCTGTATGCCCGGGGTCGAAAGGGCAGCCGGGGACTTTTTTCTTTAAGGATGACAAGCATGACAGTGACGTCGAAGCCCTGGCTCTTTCACTACCAGCCCGGCGTACCGGCAAACATCGACCCTTCTGCCTACCCTTCCCTGGCGGACTTGCTGGAGCATGCATTCAAGCAGCACGCGCGCCGTGACGCGGCGGCCTTCATGGGCGCCCGCTGGACGTTCGAACAACTCGACGACGCGTCGAAGGCGCTGGCAGGGTGGCTGCAGTCGTGCGGGCTGGCGCCCGGCGCCCGGGTGGCGCTGATGATGCCGAACGTGCCGCAGTACATGGTGGCGATCGCGGCAGTACTGCGGGCGGGCTTCGTGGTCGTCAATGTGAACCCCCTGTACACGCCTCGCGAGCTGGAGCATCAGCTCAAGGACTCCGGTGCCGAGGCCATCGTGATCCTGGAGAACTTCGCCGTCACGCTGCAGCAGGTGGTCAAGCACACACCGGTCAAACACGTGGTGCTGGCGACCATGGGTGACATGCTGCCCTGGGCCAAGGGCAAGCTTGTCAACTTCGTGGTGCGGCGCGTCAAGAAGATGGTGCCGGCGTTCACGCTGCCCGCCGACCTGAAGGTGACTCGTTTCAACGATGCGCTCGTTCAAGGCGAGGGCAAGGCTTCGTTCAAGCGCCCGCAACTGCGTCCGGACGACCTTGCCTTCCTGCAGTACACGGGGGGCACCACCGGCGTGTCCAAGGGCGCCATGCTGCTGCACCGCAACGTGGTGGCCAACGTCCTGCAATGCGAGGCCTGGTTCAAGCCGGAGCTCGACAAGAACGGCAACGAGCAGTTGATCAATGTATGTGCGCTGCCGCTGTACCACATCTTCGCGCTGACGGCCTGTTTCCTGCTGGGCGCACGCATGGGCAGCCTCAACATCCTGATCGCCAACCCACGCGACATGGACGCCTTCATCAAGACACTGCAAGGCTTTCGGGTCAATCAGTTCCCGGCGGTCAACACCTTGTACAACGGCTTGGTCAACCACCCGGAATTTGCCAAGCTCGATTTCTCGGGACTGCGCGTGTGCAATGGCGGGGGCATGGCCGTTCAGCACGCCACCGCCGAAAAATGGAAAAAGATCACCGGGTGCCCGATCGTCGAAGGCTATGGCCTGTCGGAAACCTCTCCCGTGGCCACGATCAACAGGCTTGACAGCAAGGACTTCACTGGCGGGATCGGCTTGCCGATCTCGTCCACCGAGGTCGTGATCCTGGACGATGAGGGCAAGGCGCTGGGCACGGACGAAGTCGGCGAGATTGCGATCCGGGGCCCGCAGGTCATGGCCGGCTACTGGAATCGCCCGGACGAAACCGCCAAGGTCATGACCGCTGACGGATTCTTCCGCACGGGAGACGTGGGGGTCATGAACGCCGAGGGGCTGATCAAGATCGTGGACCGCAAGAAGGACATGATCCTCGTGTCGGGCTTCAATGTGTATCCCAACGAAGTGGAGCAGGTGGTCAGCTTGCACGAGGGCGTGCTGGAATGCGCCGTCGTGGGCGTGCCGGATGCCAAGTCGGGCGAAGCCGTGAAGCTGTTCGTGGTCAAGAAGAATCCGTCGCTGGGCGAGGACGATCTGGTGCGCTACTGCAAGGAGCAGCTCACCGGCTACAAATGCCCCAAGTACGTCGAGTTCCGGCACGAACTGCCCAAGACGAATGTGGGCAAGATTCTGCGCCGCGAGTTGCGAGACGCGCACAAGAAAGCTGCTTGACCAGGCGGCTTGGAACATGTCAGCGGTTCAGCGCCTCTTGGCCGCCTTGTGTCCAAGACCGTTCCGGCACGATCAGGCGCGGCAGGGGGCATTTTTTGTTTTCGGGGCCACGCTCCCCGCCAAACTCACGGCCTATCAGAGCTCCCGGGCCCGGTGCCATGGCACAGCGACAAGTAGTCGCGCACCGGCCCCGGTGGCCCCATGACAGGAAAGGACAAGAGGCAGACCTGCCGGGAAGACGGCGGGGCGGGCAGGCTGTTGCTGGCTTTGATGGGGATGCACCACAGTGCGCGGCTTGTTTCGACGATCCGCTGGCAGTTCTGCTGGATCCGGTTCTCGTACATGGGTGCTCCGTCGTGGTGTGCGCAAAGGCTTGTCAGCCGGGCGTGAACGGTAAAGAATCGACGCGGCGACGTCCGTGCGCCAGCACACATGGCCCCGCGCAAGCACAACGAGGTAGGCCGGTCAATCCCGTGGCTTTTCGTTCGCAATCGCACACCGACCGGCACCTTGGCTCCCTACGCTGCGCTCGGCCATCGCGTCATGCCGGCGTTGTCATGCCGTGTCATGTTGTGGTGGTGTCCAAATCCTTTTTCAGCGGGGCATCCAGATGGCCTTCGAATCAGACCCACGATGCAACAGATTGCTGGCGGCGCTGCCCGAAGCCGAATGGCCGCGCTGGCGTGAGCACCTCGAGTGGATCAAGCTGCCGATGGGCGCCGTCCTGCATGAGGCGCGGGGCAAGGTTAGCCATGTCTACTTCCCGATCGACGCGGTCGTCTCCAAGCTCTATGTCTCCGAAGACGGCTCCTCGTCCGAGGTGGCCTTGGTGGGCAACGAGGGCGTGGTCGGCACGGAGCTGTTCATGGGTGCTGGCAGCACCCTTCATCGCACGGTCGTGATCGTCGGGGGGCAGGGCTATCGCCTGAGCGCCACCACGCTGCTGGCCGAGTTCGAGCAATCCAAGGCGGTTGCACCGCTGCTCTTGCGCTACACGCAGGCCTTGATCACGCAGATGGCGCAGACGGCGGTCTGCAATCGGCATCACAGGCTGGACCGACAGCTGTCCCGCTGGCTGCTCATGATGTTCGACCGCCTCAGCGGCAACCAGATGGCGATGACACAAGAGACCATCTCGCATCTGTTGGGGGTGCGGCGCGAAGGCGTCACGGAGGCCGCGCTCAAGCTGCAGAAGGCGGGGGTGATCCGCTATACACGTGGGCACATCACCGTCCTGGATCGGGCGGCCTTGGCGCTGCGCAGCTGCGAATGCTATGGCGTGGTCAAGCGTGAGTTCGATCGCTTGCTGCCTCAGCCGCAGGTCGCCTCCCATGCCATGCCACAGCCAGGTTTTCTGGATGCCGGCCCGGCATGGTCGCACCGGCGTTCCGCCTGAACCCTTCGGGCATCCTGCAGCCGCTCAGAAATCCTGGCGCTGGCGTGTGTGAAGGAGTTCGTCCCAGATGGAACTGGTCACCCCATAGTCGCCGGCGGGGCGCCGTGGGTCGTGGTGCAGCGCGTGGCGAAACTTGCGCTGCGTGAGCCAGATGTGTTCGCAGTGCCAATGGTGGATGGCCGCGTGGGCGGCATAACCTGTGAGCAGGCCCAGGCTCAGCCCCATGCCGAACCATTCGACATCCAGCATGACGGACAAGCTCAGCGCCGGCCCGACGACGAGTGCGGCGCCCAGCAAGGTTTTCATGGCCGCCCAGCGTGACTGCAGGCCCTCGTGATGCGCCGCGTGCCAGGTGCTGAAAGGTTGAATGCCGCCGTGCAAGACGAATCGGTGCACCACGTATTCGAGCAAGGACCAGCCGATCAGCCCCAGGCCGATGCTGAGGCAGACCAGGGCCTGCAGATCGGGCGGACTGTGCAGCGTCAAGCCACCGGCCAGGGCCGCGAAGCCGGCTGCGCACACCGACAAGGCCAAGGCGAAATCAGCCTTGCGTCCGCTTGAATGCTGTGCCAGACAAGGATCTGTCATGTGTGCCTCCGCCCTCCACGCCGTTTTGCCGCGCAGGCTAGCAGCGCGTTCGTGGCCGCTCTGTACGCCGGCGCACAAAAGGACCGCCGATACGGGTCGCGGCACATGTCTGTGCGATCGCGCACATATAAGGAATTTGGGAGATTTATGCGCGGCTGATCCATACTGCGTCCTGAAATCAGGGGGAACCAGCGATGCGGCGATCTCGCCGCTCGCCTCAAGCGAGCGCGCAGCTTTTGACAGATCGTCCAGGAAACAATTTATTGGCGGCTTTGCCGCCGGCAGAATGGCAGCGCTGGGGCCCTTGTCTGGAGCTTTGTGAGCTGCCTTGCGGCATGGTGCTGTACGAAGCCGGGTGCAAGTTCGGGCATGTCTACTTCCCGGTCACCGCCATCGTGAGCCTTCTGCATGTGCTGGAAGATGGTGCATCGACAGAGCTGGCCTTGGTCGGCCAGGAAGGCGTGGTGGGCGTGGCCTTGTTCATGGGGGGCGAGACCATGCCCAGCCAGGCCGTGGTGCACAGTGCGGGCCTGGCCATGCGGCTTCGGGCGGATCTGCTTTTGCAGGCCTTCGGCCGATCGCGGCCGGTGATGCAGTTGTTGTTGCGGTACACGCAGGCCCTGACCACACAGATGGCGCAGTTGGCGGTGTGCAACAGACGCCATACCCTGGATCAGCGCTTGTGCCGGTGGCTGTTGCTCTGCCTGGATCGCCGGTCGGGCAGTGAACTGGTGATGACGCAGGAGTTCATGGCGAACATGCTGGGCGTGCGCCGAGAGGGTGTGACCGAGGCGGCCCGGCAACTGCAGCATCTGGGCTTGATCCGCTACCAGCGCGGCCACATCGCCGTGCTGGACCGCGAGGGCCTGGCGCACAGAGCCTGCGAATGCTATGCGGTGCTGAGAAACGAATACGAGCGGCTGCTGTCCGGGCGGCCGCCGGCCTGAGGAACGGCAGCTTCATCTACCCTGACGATTGGAGATCAGCATGCAATACGTCCTGCTTGGCGCGCTCTTCATCCTTCTGTGGTTGCCTTTGCTCCTGCGTCCTTGAGCCGGCATGGGCGCTTGAGCGCCTCAGCGTGTTTGCGCGCGCAAACCGCGCCGCAGTTCAGCCACGTAGGGGCCGAGGTTGAACAGGCCGGCCGCACCCAGAACGGCCACCACATAGGGCCAAGGCAGCGCCGGATCCTTGAGCGCCAACTCGAACCGCGCGGGCTCCGTGCCCAAGCCGAACAAGGCCAGTGCCTGTTCATGATGCAGGCTGATCAGCAGCGTTCCCGCGAGCAAGGGCAGCAGCTCCAGGTAGCTGTGTACGCGCTGTTCGATGGGTGAGACGACCCGCGTGGCACTGGCGTAGCGCACATCCCACAGCGCCGTGGCCTCGTGCAGCACGAAGCAGATGCACATCAGGCCGATGACCAGGGCATTGACCTCGAGCAGCAGCGCGGCAACCATGGGCACACCCACCTGCGCGAACATCAGCAGGTGGATCCACGACTCCTTGGGGCCGGCCGTGGTGGCGATGTGCGAGCGCAGGTGGCACCACCAGTCGAGCGCGCCCACCCCGATCCACAGGGGCACGACGCCGTACATCAGCAGGGTGAGGATGAAGGCCTCGATGGTCATGAGTGCTCACCTTGCAAGGCCTGCTGTTTGCTCCAGCCTGGTGCAGCAGCAAGCGGGCAACAGGAGAAAGCGATGTTTGATCTGAGCATGCCGTGGTGGGAGTTTGTCGCGCGTGGCGTCATCGTCTACCTGGTGTTGTTGGTGTTGGTGAGGTTGTCGGGCAAGCGCACGGTCGGACAGTTCACCCCATTTGATCTCCTGGTAGTGATGCTGCTGAGCGAGTCGGTCAGCAACGCCTTGTCGGGGGATGACAATTCGGTACCGGGAGGCTTGATCGTCGCGGTCACCTTGATCGCGCTGAACCTGCTGGTGGGCTTCATCTCGAGCCGCAGCCGGGCCTTTGAACGTGCCTTGGAGGGGGAGCCGGTCCTACTCGGGCGGGACGGGCGGATTTTCGAGGACGTGCTGCGTCGGCATCGGGTGGGCAAGGGGGAGATGGAAGAAGCCTTGCGCAAGGCCGGCTGCACGCTGCAGGACATGCGGTATGCCTTCCTGGAAACCGATGGCGAGATCAATGTGCAGAAGAACTGATTTCATGCCTGTGCAAGATCGTCGGTAGGCTTTTCCTGGGCCCCTCGCCAGAGCATGGCGCCCAGGAGCAAGCCGCCAGCGAAAGCGCCATAGGTCAGAACCAGGCTCTTTCGGCTCAGACCATGTTCGAAGCCCGGCGTCAGGCGCTCGGGCACGGCCTTGAAGTCCACGAACGCGGCCACGCCCGTCACCAGGGCAGCCTTGCGTGCCAGACTGGCCGTCGACGGGGTGGGCGTGCTGCCCAGCACGCGGTCGAACAGGGCGGCCCACATCATGGAACTGGCCTGGTGGATGAGCAGGCCCGTGGCGGTATGGCGCCAACTGGGGCGCGGCTGGTGCAGGGCCTTGGTCCCGTACAACCAGTGGCTGGGCGCGTTCAGCGGTACCAGGGCACTGCCCGCATCCTGGCGTCCACGGCGCCCCAGCGCCAACGCCGAAAGCAGGCCTGCGCAAGCGCCGGTCAGCAACACCCTTGGCAAGGTTGGGTAGGAAAGGCGCATGTCGTCGCTCCTGGGTCGAAGAGGTATGGCAATTGCCGGCAAACCTCGTTCCCGTTCCACCCGTCCCGTCCTGCCATGTCCAACATGCCTTGCGTTTCCCCATTGAGGATCCTGGTCTGTGGGGCCAACGGATTCATCGGGCGCCATGTGGCAGAGGCGCTGGCGCA
>CAYPUS010000152.1:6931-7864 GCA_964413815.1 uncultured Aquabacterium sp.
TGGCAAGCATTCGAGGGCACTGTGATGAACGCGTACTTTGCGGTGTTCGGGCTTGCGCGAACGTCGCCGCTGAAAGTCTGGTGCGTAGCCGAGCGCGCCTCCAGTTGCGTGTCTGACACGGGCGCTGGCGCAGCGTGGGCACGAGGTGCTGCGGGGCGTGCGCCGTCCCGCTACTTCGGGCGCGCCAGATGCGCGGACCGAGGTCGAGATCGACTTTGCGCAGGACAGCACCCCGCAGGACTGGCTGCCCCGCCTGCAGGGCGTGGATGTGGTGATCAACACCGTCGGCATCATGCGCGAGGGCCCAGGCGCTTCTTTCGATGCCTTGCATGTCCGGGGGCCGCTTGCCCTGTTCGACGCCTGCATGGCCAGCGGCGTGCGGCGCGTGATCCAGGTCTCCGCCCTGGGGGCCGATGAGGGGGCCGAGACGCCTTATCACCTGAGCAAACGGGCCGCCGACACGCACCTGCTGAGCCTGCCTTTGAACGGCGTTGTGGTGCAGCCTTCTTTGGTCTTCGGGCGGGACGGTGCCAGCAGCCATCTCTTCATGATGCTGGCCTCCTTGCCGATCGTCCCTGTGCCGGCAGGCGGAGGGCAGAAGATCCAGCCGGTCCACCTGGACGATGTGGTGGCGGGCCTGGTTCGTCTGGCAGAAGGATCGCAGCACCTTAGGGATCGGGTGGCTTTCGTCGGGCCGCATCCCATCGCCTTGCGGCGTTACCTGGCGTTGCTCAGACAGGGAATGGGCATGGGTGGGGCTCGGTTCTTTCCCGTACCGGGGGCTTGGGTGAGCTTGAGCTTGCGCTGCATGCGCGGCTGGCGAGGGTCACTACTGGATGAGAGCAGCTGGCGCATGCTGCAGCGGGGCAACACCGCCGATGTGGCCCCCATGGCGACCTTGCTTGGGCGCATGCCCAGGGCCCCGGGGCGTTT
>CAYPUS010000153.1:0-7852 GCA_964413815.1 uncultured Aquabacterium sp.
TGCTGGTGCTGGAGATCACCGAAAGCGCCATCATGGACGACCCGCAGCGCGCGCTGCAGACCTTGAACCGCCTGCACCTGATGGGCCTGAAGCTGTCCATCGACGACTTCGGCACGGGCTACTCTTCGCTGGCCTACCTCAAGCGCCTGCCGGTGGACGAACTCAAGATCGACAAGTCCTTCGTGATGAACATGGAAAGCGATGTGCAGGACGCCAAGATCGTGCACTCGACCATCGACCTGGCCCACAACCTGGGCCTGAGCGTGGTGGCAGAAGGCGTCGAAAGCGCCAAATCGTGGAAGCTGCTGACCAACCTGTCCTGCGATGAGGTACAGGGCTACTTCATCGCCAAGCCGATGCCGGCCTCGCAATTCCCCGGCTGGGCCCGTCAGTGGACGGCGCCGGACACGACGCACGAACACCTGCCGACGGACTTCGCCGACATCATCTGACCACGCTGGCTCGTGGGCTAAGACGTCAACACCGGCGCCAACACGGGCGCCAGCACTGGCCCCAACCAGGCCATGAAGGCCGACACCCGTTTGGACAGTTGCCGGCGGTGCGGATACAGCAGCCAAGCCGGCAGCGGTGGCGCCTGATGCTGCGGCAAGACCTCCACCAGCTCGCCCTTGGCGAAGGCATCGCGCAGCCAGAAGGCCGGCGCCTGGATCATCCCCAGGCCGGCCAGGCAGGCGGCGCGGTAGCTCTCTGAGCTGTTGACCGTGATCACGCCCTGCATGGACACCGACTGAAGCTGCCCCTGCGCATCGACATGCTCGAAGCCCACGGGCCGCACACCCAGCTTCTGCGCGTAATGCACCAGGCGATGCCCCGCCAGTTCATCGAGGCTCTTGGGCAGGCCGTGCTCGCGCACATAGCCGGGGCTGGCCGCATTGCACAAGGGCACCTCGCCCAGCTTGCGCGCCACCAGCCCCGACTCGGACAGCTCGCCCAAGCGCAGCACGCAGTCAAAACCTTCCTGCACCGGATCGACCCGGCGGTCGGTGGCGCTGAGTTCCACCTCAAGCAGCGGGTGCATGGCCAGGAAGCCCGGCAGTTGCGGGATCACGCAGCGCGCCGCGATCCCCACCGGCATGTCCACCCGCAGGCGTCCGCGCAAGCCCGCCGGCGACGACTGGAACAAGGTCTGCAACTCGTCCGCGTCGGCCAGCAGCTTGGTGGCCAGCTCGAACACCTGCTCGCCATCGGGCGTCATGCGCACGCGCCGCGTGGTGCGGTGGAGCAGGCGTGCGCCGAGTTCGGCCTCCAGCGCCTGAACGGCGGTCGACACCCTGGGCTTGGCCAGGCCCAACTGCTCGGCCGCACGCGTGAAGCTGGCCAGCTCGGCCACCTTGACGAAGATCCGCAGGGCGTCGATGTCCATGGGCGATTGTTCTTTGTGAGAGAACAGTGATGTGAACTTCAGGCAGTTTATCGGCGGATTGTTGTTCCGTAGAGTTGTTTTCACCGCAACCCGATTGCGCCACAACCCTTCGCAAAGGACACCAGCATGAACCGCCCTGACACCCACTCCTCCTCCGCTGCCATCGCCCTGATCACCGGCGCCAACCGCGGCCTGGGCCGCAGCACCGCCTTGCACCTGGCGCGCGCGGGCAGCGACCTCATCCTCACCTACCGCAGCGGTGCCGCGCAGGCCCGCGAGGTGGTGGCCGAGATCCAGGCCCTGGGCCGCAAGGCTGTTGCGCTGCCGCTGGACGTCGGGGTGAGCGCCAGCTTCGACGCCTTCGCCTCGCAGCTCCAGCAGGTGCTGACCGAAGTCTGGCAACGCGAACGCTTCGACCACCTGATCAACAACGCCGGCATCGGCATCCACACACCGTTCGCCGAGACCACCGAAGCCGACTTCGACACCCTGATGGCCGTCCACCTCAAGGGCAGCTTCTTCCTGACGCAAAAGCTGCTGCCGCTGATCGCCGATGGCGGCCACATCGTCAACGTCTCATCGGGGCTGACGCGGTTTTCGATGCCGGGCTATGCGGCCTATGCCGCGATGAAGGGCGGCGTGGAAGTGCTGACCCGCTACCTGGCCAAGGAGCTGGGCCCACGCGGCATCCGCGTCAATGTGCTGGCCCCCGGGGCCATCGAGACCGATTTTGGCGGCGGCCTGGTGCGCGACAACACCGAGGTCAACGGTCTGATCGCCGGGCAGACGGCACTGGCGCGCGTGGGCCTGCCCGATGACATCGGCGGCGCGATCGCGCAGCTGTTGCAACCAGGGATGGGCTGGGTCAACGGCCAACGCATCGAAGCATCGGGCGGCATGCTGCTGTGAGCGTGCATCAAGGCGCCGGTGAGGCGGCTTGTGATGCCTGGTTGATCTCGCCCGAGATGCGCACCCGCTCTTCGTGGGTGCGCAGTGGGGCCCGCGGCGACCGCTGCACCAGTTCCAAGAACTCGCCTGCCGGCACGGCCTTGCTGAACAACCAGCCTTGGTACGCAGAGCAACCATTTTTGGCGAGAAAGGCGCGCTGCGCTTCTGTTTCCACACCCTCTGCCACCAATTGCATGCCCATTTCATTGCCCAGGCTGATGGTCGTTCGCACCAAGGTTTCATACATGGGATTGCCCGGAACCTCCACAATGAAGCTGCGATCGATCTTCAGCTTGTTCACTTGCAGCTTGCCCAGTCGCGCCAACGATGAATAACCCGTGCCGAAGTCATCCAAGGCCAGCGAAAAGCCTGCCTGGGCCAATGTGTTGAGCTGATGGTTGGCCAACTCCGGGCTTTGCATCGCCGCGCTTTCGGTGATTTCCAGCTCCAGCAAGTGCGCTGGACAGTGGTGGCGTTCGCAAGCGGATTTGATCTTCTGTGCCAGGTCTTCTTGCCTGAACTGGAAAATCGACAGATTGATGGCGATGGGCAAAGACAGGCCGATCGCGTGCCAGGCCGCAATTTGCGCGCAAGCCGTTTCGATGACCCACTCCCCCAGGGGCAAGATCTGCCCCGACGCTTCCGCGACGGGAATGAAGCGTCCGGGGGAAACCGAACCCAGTTCAGGATCATCCCACCTGAGCAAGGCTTCGGCGCCCAGGATGCGGCCTGTGGCCGTCTCGACTTGCGGTTGATAAAAGAGCTGGAAGGCGCCTTGTTCGATGGCGGATCTGAGGCGCGCCAGGATGTGCATGTGCTCATGTGACACATCCTCCATCTCCACACAATAGGCACTGCCCATGCCTCGTCCGGCGGCCTTGGCGGCATACATGGCGGCATCCGCCTGGCGCAGCATGGTGGCGGCGTCTTTGACATCCGCCGAAAACAGGCAGTAGCCAATGCTGGCAGAAGGCGTGAACGCCTTGCCATTGACCAGCAAGGGTTCGCCAATCACCTTGAGCATGCGTTCGGCGGCCAGACGGACTTGCGCCTCACTGTGGACGCCCACCATGATGGCGGCGTACTCATCACCGCCCAACCGTGCCACCGTGTCGCCAGGCCGCAGCGAGCGACTCAAGCGTGTTGCCAGCTCGGTGAGCAAGGCATCGCCTTGGTGATGCCCAAAGCTGTCGTTGACCACCTTGAAGTTGTCCAGATCCAGCAAGAGCACGCCGAACAATGCCTCCTCACGTTGGGCTTTCGCAATTTCATGCGTGAGGCGATCCGTGAACAAGGTTCGGTTGGGCAAGCCGGTGAGCGCATCGTGCGTGGCCAGATAGCGCAGGCGTTCTTCGTTCTGTTTGAGTTCGGTGATGTCATTGACCAAGGCGACATACTGGGTCTTGGCTTGGTGGGAAATTTGAGAGACGGCGATCTTCACCGGGAACAGGCCACCATCCTTGCGCAGGCCAGCCATCTCCCGCTTCACACCGACGACGTTTTCTTTGCCAGCTGTTCGATGGTCGGCAAGATAGCCCTTGTGCTGCGCTCGGTTTGGCGCAGGGATGAGCTGGGCAATGTTCTTGCCCACGATCTCATCGGCGCTGTAGCCAAAGATGGTTTGGGCCGCGGGGTTGAAAGACTGGACGATGCCCTGGGTGTCCACGGCGATCAAGCCGTCGACCATCTTGTCGATGATGGTCTGGGTGTAGCGCGCCTGCTCGATCAGCGTCTGCTCGATGCGCTTGCGTTCGGAAATGTCGCGCACGATGGCCACGAAGTGGGGGCGCTCACAGTTGCCGCTCACATACTGCAAGGACGCCTCGACAGGAATGTCCTGCCCGTTCTTGTGGCGGTGCACGACCTCGAGCGTCAGCGCGGTTTGCTCGCCCGACAGCAGGGGCGCGATGACCTCACGGAACTGGGCTTCACAAATGTAGGGCTTGAGGTCATAGGGGTGCATGGCGAAGAGCTCAACCTTGTCATACCCCACTTGCCGCAAGGCACCCTCATTGGCATAGAAGAAGGTCAGATCCTGGGCATCGAACATGTACACACAGTCCAGGGTCTGATCCAGCGTGTCCCGGAACTGACGCAGTTCGTGCTCGGCTCGCCTGTGCGCCGTGATGTCGGACTGGATGGCCATGAACCCTTGGAGTTCGCCTTCACTGCTTCGCAAGGGTGAGCAACTGAGCCGAATCCAATAAGGCCTGCCGTTTTTGCTGTAGTTCAGTATCTCGACTTCAAAGCCTTCACCACGCGCGAGCGCCTCGCGCATGGCCGAGACCGTCTTCGCCTCGGTTTCACGGCCTTGCAGGACATCACCGGGTTTTTTACCCACCAGTTCTTTCAGGGTGTAGCCGGTGATGCGTGTGAAGCCTTCGTTGAGCCATTGCACCTTGCCAGCGGTGTCCGTGATGACCACGCCATTGGTGGCCTCACGGGCAAAGTGAGACAGTCTGGACAAGGCGGTCTCCGCCTGATGTTGTTCTTGCCTGACGCGAGCCGCGTTGACCAATTGACCAATCGTGGCAATCAAGGGCTGCAAGTAAGTCAGCAGCTTGTCGTTGTAGCCGCCAGGCCTGTTCGCCAGACCAAACATGGCCAGCATCTCGCCATCTCGGCAGACCGGCACGCCGATGAACGCACTCAGTTCAGGATGGCCTTCGGGCAGTCCGCCCCGCCGAGGATCCTGGCAGGGCTTGTTGGCGATCACGGGCTCGCGCGTGCGCAAGACGGTGCCAAACAAGGTTTGAAGGTTGGTGAACTCCAGCCCATGCGGCGCATGGGCTTCGTAGAACGCACGCGTTTCTTCGTTCCAGGCAATGTTGGTCAACGCATAGGTCTTGAGGTAAGGCTGCCCATTGTCTCGATGGCGCACTTCACCAATGAAACCGTACTCGCTGCCTGTCAGTGTCAACAAGTCCTGGAGCAAGCAGTCAAAAGCCCGGCGCTGCGCATCTTCCTGGATGAATTGAGATTGCGCGCGGCTGATCACATCGCTGAGCTTTTGGGCCATCTCCAGCGCCTGGTGTTGACGCAGCAAGTCGATCTGGTGAATTTCCGCTTCCACGCAATCAGCCAAGTCACGCAGGATGCCGCGTTCTTGCTCGGTCAAACGCCGAGGCGCATCCGAGACCACACACAGTGTCCCGATGCGGTATCCCTCTGAGGTTTTCAATGGCGCGCCCGCATAGAAGCGAATGTGCGGTGCGCCCCTCACCAAAGGACTGTCGGCAAAACGCGGATCGTTCCAGGTATCGCTGACTTCAAAAATGTCGCCGTCCAGAATGGCGTGGGCGCAAAAGGAGAGATCGCGTTCCGTTTCGCGGATATCGATGCCTTGGGTGGACTTGAACCACTGACGATGCCCATCGACGAGCGTGATCAGTGCGATGGGTGTGCGCAGCACCTGCTGTGCGAGCTTGGTGATCCGATCAAACCGCTTCTCCGCCGCGCTGTCCAACAAACCCGTGTCCAATAGCGCTTGCACACGTTGTGCCTCATCGGGAGGCAAAGAAGCGGGCTGCATTCAAAATCCTTTTGAAACCTCATGCAAGGCACAGCCATCGTGTGGCGATGCGCGCCTTGCATCAGCCGAGGAGTCTAGGCTTGAACGGCGTCAATCATGCTGTGCATGAGGCTTCAATCGCGGGGACCCAGTGAATTCCTGCTCAGTTGCCATCGAGACGGATCTCGGTGGCGGCCTGGTTCAGAAAGCAGCCTCAGTGCGCCGGCAAGGCGCGAGACACCCGGTTCACCTCGACCGAGATGTGCACCAGCTCTTCGTGCACCGCCAGCTGGGCGCGGAAGTCGTCCGGCGTGGCCTGCGGATCGTCCGTGGCCAGCGCGAGGATGCAGGCGTACTTGCCCGTGCCCACGCGCCAGACATGCAGATCGCACAAGGTGGCCTGGATCGGGCTGGCCGCGATCACTTCGCGGATCTCGTCGACCACGGGTGCGTCCATCTCGGCATCCAGCAACACGCGCGAGGTGTCGCGGATCAGGCCGCGGGCCCATGTGGCCACGAGCACCGCGCCGACCAGCCCCATCGCGGGGTCCAGCCAGTCGGCGCCCCACAGCATGCCCCCCAGCAGCGCGAAGATGGCCAGCACGGATGTGGCGGCATCGGCCAGCACGTGCAGGTAGGCCGATCGCAGGTTCAGGTCTTGGTGACCGTGGCCATGGTGATCGCCCTCGGCATGGTGGCCGTGGTGGTGATCATGGTGGTGGTGATGCGCACCGCCCAGCAGCCATGCACACGCCAGGTTGACCAAAAGGCCCAGCACCGCGATGACAATGGCCTCTTCATGATGGATGGGCGCGGGCGTGATCAGGCGAGAGATGGATTGCCCGGCCATGCCCAGCGCCACCAGGCACAGCAGCAGGGCACTGGTGTAGCCGCCCAGGATCTCGATCTTCCAGGTGCCAAAGGCAAAGCGCGTGTTGCCCGCCAGCCGCCTGGCCGCGACATAGGCCAGCACGGACAAGCCCAATGCCAGGGTGTGGGAGCTCATGTGCCAGCCATCGGCCAGCAGCGCCATGGAGTTGGAGAGCCAGCCGCCTGCGATCTCGGCGACCATCGTGACCGCGGTCAGCACCACGGCCAGCAGCGTGTTGCGCTGGGCGAGTGGGTTGCCTTCGTCGAACTGGTGGGTGTGGTGCCACGGCAGGGTGGCAGGCGTGACAGATTGCGGCTGCATGGCGGACATCCGCATACTGTACCCTGGTGTCATTGCGTGAACTCGTCGTCCCGTTCGGTGCCACCGTGGACGTCCTTCGCTTCGACAAACACACGCCAGAGTTGGTCCTCGTCATCGGCGCACGTCACCAGCGCGAAGAGGATTTCCTTTCACAGTCAGCATGCCTGCTTTTGATCATGGACAAATCCTTGCTGCTGCAGCAGGTGCTGGAACGGCTCGCCGTGGACCTGCTGCAAACCGAACAGGCCGCGCGGGTGGCCCATGAAACGGCGACGCACGAAGAGAACATCGCCGAAAACAAGTACGACACATTGGGTCTGGAAGCCGCCTATCTGGCCACCGGACAGGCTCGGCGCGCCCAAGCCATCCGCCAGGCGATGGCCAATTGGCGCCAGTTCCGCCCGCGCCCCTATGACCCCAACCAAGGCATCCAGCTGGGCGCGCTGATCTGCCTGGTCGATGCCGACGGCAAGCAACAGCATTTCTTTCTCGGCCCGCCTGGAGGCAGCATGAAGTTGCTCGGCGGCGCACAGCCCGTTCAGGTCATCAGCTGCGAAGCCCCTTTGGGCAAGGCCCTGCTGGGCAAGTGCGAGGGCGACGAGGTGTCGCTACAGGGCACGCCCATCCGGCAGCCCTTCGAGGTGCTGCAGGTTCATTGAACATGGCGCCATGTCAGGCGTGCGTGGCTCAGGCCGACACAATCCTGTCTTTGCCCCCGTTCTTGGCCCGATACAGCGCCTGATCTGCCCGCTTGATCGTGTCTTCGTACGAGCGATCTTCCGGGGCGATCGCCGTCACGCCCATGCTCGCCGTCACC
>CAYPUS010000154.1:0-333 GCA_964413815.1 uncultured Aquabacterium sp.
GGATGGTGGCGATGGTGAAGAAGGCAAAGCCCACCGCGATGGCCTTATACATCACGTCATCCAGCACCTCGTACGAGGGCAACTGGTCGGCGATCTTGCGACGCAGCGAGACGATGGCCGCCACGATCAGCGCCGAGATGCCGAAGTACACCGCCCAGTAGCTGCTCATGCCCGAGGACTGCCCCGAGCGGAACACCAGCGGCTCAAAACACAGGGCCACGCCCATCAGCCACAGGGGCGCGAGCTTCCACCAGCTCGACTCGCCGGCCTGCTGCTTGATCAGGTAGGCAAAGGCCACCATGGCCGACATCGAGAACGTGCCGTAACCAATGA
>CAYPUS010000154.1:343-7794 GCA_964413815.1 uncultured Aquabacterium sp.
CACGTGCAGCTTCATCCACCAGCTCTGCAGCGCGGGCACGAGCGGCTGGATCTCGCTGGCGCTGCGCTCGAGCGCATACCAGAGCAGGAAGCCGACCGCGGCGCTGACCACCAGCATCACGAAGCCGCCGAGCGAGCCGAGCACCTGGCCCATGCGGGCGAAACGGTCTTCGTAATAGAGCCAGAACGCCGTCGTCAGCCAGGAAAACAGCACGAAGACCTCATACAGATTGCTCACCGGGATGTGGCCGATGTCCGGCGCGATCTGGTGGCTCTCGAACCAGCGCACCAGGGTGCCGGTGATCGCCATGAAGACGCCGGCCCAGGCGATGCGCGACCCCAGGCGCGCGCCGGTCGGGCTGCGCGTGATCACACCGATCCAGTAGAAGATGGTGCTCATGAAAAAGAGCACGCTCATCCACAGGATGGCGCTCTGGCTGGAGAGGAAATACTTGAGCCAGAAGACCTGCTCGCCATGCGCCAGGTCGGCACCGTGGTCATCGGTCACGCGCATGTACAGCGCGATGGCACCGACGGAGGCCAGCCCGGCGCTCAGCAGCAGCACCTGCAGCGGCCGCCAGAACCAGCACAGGGCGATCAGGCTGGGAATGGCACCGGCGAAGATGGCCTTCTCGTAGACGTCCATGGCCTCGCCATAGTGGGCAAGGCCCCAGGCGCCCAGGCCGATGAGCAGGGCCGCGAAAAGCCAGTCCCGCACAGGGCGGCGCCACACCGAGGCGGGCTGCAGCATGACCGGGGTGCCGGGGCGGGGGGACGTGCTGGAGGACGTGCTCATGTCGTGCTTCCTTGCGATCAAAGCGATCAATCAGGTTGACGCGGCCGGGTTCGATGCGGCGGGCGCAGGCGCACCCAGGAGCGCATCGCGCAGCCGCTCGAACTCGCGGTCGGTATCGAGGTTCTGGCGCGTCGAGGACAGCGCCATCTTCACGGCCGTGCCGCCCTGGCCATCGTCCTGCAGCCAGACCCACATGCGGCGCTCACGGATGTAGAGCATCGCAAAGACGCCGACGATCAGCAGCACGCAGCCCAGGTAGACCACGTTGCGGCCGGGCGTGCGCGTGACCTG
Source organism: uncultured Aquabacterium sp. (assembly GCA_964413815.1). GTDB lineage: Bacteria > Pseudomonadota > Gammaproteobacteria > Burkholderiales > Burkholderiaceae_C > Aquabacterium. The sequence continues at coordinate 1,430 of CAYPUS010000154.1, forward strand.
GAAGACGCTGGCCAGGCGCTGCTCGAAGCTGTCGAGCGTGAAGATGACCGGCGCGGGATAGAAGGCGGCGTCCGACAGGGTCAGCACCGCCTGCGTCATGAAGTTCAGTGTGGCCTCGTCGTCCGGCGAGGCCTCGGGCAGGCCGGCCTGGGCGCGGCTGAGGTTCCACAACTGGAACATCGCGCCGTTGAGGATGCGGATCAGGGTGGCCGAGGTGTGCTCGCGCGGGTCGGCCGGCACGACCTGGTCGATGAAGGCCGCCAGCGCCGCCAAGCCGCCCAGCGGCGCGCCGTTGGGCGACTCGACGCCCTGCAACTGAACGGCCCCGGCGAACAGGTCCAGCGAGCGCTGCGCCGACAAGGTTAGCTGGGCCTGCAGTTCAGGCTTGTCGGCGGGGGCGGCCATCCGGCCGAAGCGGGTCGCGGCCTCGTTGCGCAGAAGGGGGTCGTTGAGCGCGTGGCGCAAGCCGACCCAGCTCTGCATGCTCATGTTCTCGTCGGCCGGGATGCGCAGGTAGCGAAAACGCTCGGCCGGGGTGTCGCGCACACCCAGCAGGAAGACCAGCTGCCCATTGAGCAGGATGGGCGACATGTAGTTCTGGTACTCGCGCGCCTGGCCGGCGGCATCGCGCAGCTTGTAGGTGATCGAGGGGCCGACATTGGTCAGCTGCTTGTCGCCGGCGGGCTTGGCGCCCGAACCGAGGTGCTTGGTCAGGGTGTCCAGGTTGACGCCGCGCACGTCGGTGGCGCCGGCGTCCTGGGCGTTGCCGTCCACCTCGCCGGCCTGCTTGTTTTGCAGCGCCATGTTCTCGACGTTGATCACGCGCAGGTCGGTGACCTCCAGCTGCAGGCCGCCGTTCTGGTCCATGGGCCCGAACACCGGCAACTGCCGGGCCTTGCCGCCGACGATGGCGTCCATCACGGGCAGTTGCTGCTGGTTGCGGGCCCACAGGCTGTGCGGGCGCAGGCGCACCAGCGAGCCGCCATCCTGGAAGCTGGACTGGAAGATGGTCACCCCGTCGTACTGGACCGGGTGATTCACTTCGACCGTGAAGGCCTTGGGCTCTTTCTCGCGCGGGTCGTGGATCACGATGTCGCTGGCGAAGCGCTTGGGCATGCCGGTCGAGTAGTAGTCGACATGGAACTTGCGCAGCTCGATCTCGAAAGGCAGCGGCTGCACCAGCATGCCCGCGTCCATGTTGATCACGGCGTTGTTGTTGCGCAGGCCTTCGGGCACGTAGAGCGAGGCGCGGTAGGCCGGGTTCTGCTCGCTCAGGCGGCCATCGGCGGGCACCTGGTCGGCGCCCTTGAAGGGACGCAGGTCCTGCAGCCAGGCCTGGGTCTTGACGACCACCTCGCCGTCGAAGAGCCCGCCCAGGCACACCAGCACGATGGCCGAGTGCGCGGCGATGTAGCCGATCTTGTTGGCCTTGCCTTGCCGTGCCGCCACCATGATGCCGGCCTCGCCATGGGCCGCCTCGGTGCGCGCCTCGGCCTTGATCTGCCAGCCCTGTTGCGCCAAAAGCGTGGTGACGGTGGCGTGGCTTTGCGCCAGCGGCTGCTGCAGCCCGCCTTGGGCCTTGTGCGGGAAGGCCTGCAGGCTCTGCGAGCGGATGTGCTCCTTGAAGGTACGCAGGTCGTGCAGGATCTTGGGCGCGTTTCGCGCGATGCACAGGCTGGTCGAGACGACCAGGAAGGCCAGGATGAGCAGGAACCACCAGCTGCTGTAGATGCGGTACAGATCCAGCGCGCCGAAGACATCGGCCCACAGCGGCCCGAACTGCTCGACGTAGTTGACGAAGGGCTCGCCTTGCTTGACCACGGTGCCGATGGCCGATGCGATGCAGATCACCGTCAACAGGGCGATCGCAAAACGCATGGACGCGAGCAACTCCAGCACCTCGCGCTTCACGGAATGGGGCGAGGGCACACGCGAGGGGGCAATGGCGGCGGTCATAGGCTCAGGAGGGTCGTCGGACGACTATAACGATTCGCAGTTGCGTTAAACGCATTCACGATGCCTGGCAGCCCAAGGAATACCCGCGAAAATCGATGAGAAAAAGGCGGGCACCCCGTGAACGGGGGCCCGCCTGGCCATGTCGTGCGCCATCGGACACCCGGTGCCGACGATGGCGTCAAAGATCAACGCAGACCAGCGATGTAGTCTGACAGAGCTTCGATTTCCTTGTCGCTCAGATTGGCAGCGATGGTCACCATCTCGGCGTTGTTGGTGCGCACGCCCTGGCGGAAGTTGGTCAGCTGGGTCTTGATGTAGTCGGCCTGCTGGCCACCCAGGCGGGGATACTGCACGGGGATGCCGGCGCCGTTGGGGCTGTGGCAGGCCGCGCAGGCGGGCACGGCCTTCTTGGCGATGCCGCCGCGGTAGATGCTTTGGCCCAGCGCGACCAGGTCCTTGTTCTTGGCGGCGCCATCCTTGGCGCGCTTGCCGGCGTAGAAGTGGGAGACGTTGCGGATGTCTTCCGGCGTCAGCGCGGCGGCGATGCCGGTCATGACCGGATCCTTGCGCTTGCCTTCCTTGAACTCGATCAGCTGCTTGATCAGGTATTCAGGGTGCTGGCCTTGCAGGATGGGATAGGCCGGCTGGCCGCGCGAACCATCGGTGGCGTGACAGGCCACGCACACGGCGGTGGCCTTGGCCTCGCCAGCAGCCAGATCGGGCTTGGTGGCGGCAGGTGCTTCCGCGCCGTGTGCCACACCGGACAAAGACAGGGCCACCGAGGCAAGGGCGATCAGGTTCAAGAGGCGCTTCATGGCGTAGGGCTGGTGAGGCTGGGTTGATTGTGGGCAGGGGTCAAACCAATGGATTTTACAATGTCCTATGCCTCACCCTCATTCCAGTCGGCCAAAGCGCCCGAGCAAATCCGCAACAGCTGCCGCCAAAGCGGCGCCGGCACTGCCCCGCAGCGCCAAGCCGGACCCCGCCCGGGACGCCCTGGCCTGGGCCCATTCGGCCCGTTTTTTCACCACGGCCGCCCAGCTCAACCAGCTGCCCGCGTCCGAATTGCCCGAGGTGGCCTTCGTCGGCCGCTCCAACGCGGGCAAGTCGACGGCCATCAACACCCTGGCCCAGCAGCGCCAGCTGGCCTATGCCTCCAAGACACCGGGCCGCACGCAGCACATCAACCTCTTCCACGTGGGCCCGAAGGCCGCACCCGACCAGGTCTGGACCGACCTGCCTGGCTACGGCTATGCCGCCGTCGAGCGCACGGCCAAGCTGCGCTGGCAAGAGGTCATGGCCGATTACCTGGCGCTGCGCCGCAACCTGACGGCGGTGGTGCAGATGGTGGACTCGCGCCACGGTTTCACCGAGCTGGACCGCCAGCTGCTGGCATTCGTCACGCCGCGCGTGCGCAATGGCGAGGTCAAGCTTCTGGTGCTGCTGACCAAGGCCGACAAGCTCAACCGCAAGGAAGGCGCCGAATCGCTGCGCCAGGCGCAGGCGGTGCTGGCCGAGCTGGCCACCGAGGAGGCCGACATCGGTGTCACGCTGTTCTCGTCGCTGAACAAAGAGGGCGTGGGTGATGCCGCGATGATGCTCAAGGAATGGGCCGCTGCGCCCGAGGTGGCGCAGGCCGTGGCCGAAGCGCAGCGGCTGGCCCAGGAGCAAGCCCGGGCCGATGCGGAAGACGGCTTCGACGCGGGCTGACGCGCCGCTTGCGGCAAGAGGTAGAGGCCGGGCCTCAGGCCTGGCCGGTCAGGCGCACCAGGGCTTCCTGGTACTTGGCCGCGGTCTTGTCGATCACGTCCTGCGGCAGGGCCGGCGAGGGCGCGGTCTTGTCCCAGGGCTTGCCGTTGACGGTGGCCTGCTCCAGCCAGTCGCGCACGAACTGCTTGTCGTAGCTGGGCGGGTTGGCGCCGGCCTGGAACGCGGCTTCGTAGCATTCCACTGGCCAGAAGCGCGATGAATCGGGCGTGAGCACCTCGTCCATCACGGTCAGGGTGCCGGCTTCATCCAGGCCGAACTCGAACTTGGTGTCCGCGATGATGATGCCTTTGCTCAGGGCGTAATCGGCGGCCTTCTGGTAGAGCTTGATCGCCAGTTCACGCACCTTGGCGGCCATGTCGGCGCCGATGATCTCGCTCATCTTCTCGTACGAGATGTTCTCGTCGTGGTCGCCCACCTCGGCCTTGGTGGCGGGGGTGAAGATGGGCGCGGGCAGCTTGCTGGCGTTTTTCAGGCCCGCGGGCAGCTTGACGCCGCAGACTTCGCCGTTGTGCTGGTATTCCTTCCAGCCGCTGCCGGCCAGGTAGCCGCGCACCACCGCCTCGCCGGGCAGGGGCTTGAGCTTTTTGACCAGCATGGCGCGGCCTTCGACCTGGGCGCGCTCGTCGGGCGTGACGACGCTGACGGGGTCGTCGCCGGTGAGGTGGTTGGGGGCGACGTCCTTGAGCAGCTCGAACCAGAACAGGGCCATCTTGGTGAGCAGCGCGCCTTTGCCGGGGATGGGCTCGCCCATGATGACGTCGAAGGCGCTGATGCGGTCGGATGCGACCATGAGGATGCGGTCCTGGCCCACCGCGTAGTTGTCACGCACCTTGCCGCGGGCGAGCAGGGGGAGCGAGGTGAGCTGGGAGGTGTGCAGGGCGGAGGTCATGGTTCTGGCGGCAGCGGAAATCGGCAAACCGGTATTGTGCCGCCATCGTCTCTTTTTGCATGGCGGGTGGGGCTTGTTGATGTTGCGTGCCTGGGTTGCGTGCAGAGGTGTGGGCGCTTTTTCTTTGCACCGCAGGGCGGGGCTGGGGCGGTAGCGGACCGGGCTCCTGCGGGGGCGGCCCCGCTGCGCGGAACCACCCCCAAAGTCGCCCGGCCCGCCACCGCCCCAGCCTTTTCCGCCCCGCTTGCCTCGTGCGAAGAAGAGTGGGCGTGTTGCCATGGATGAGCGCAGGTTCTGCGCCGCTTGTCCCGCCAACAGAAAGCAGATATCAGCACGGATGGTGAGTGGGCTTTGCGTGCTCTTCCCCGATAGTTCAAGCGCACCAGCCGTCGCGCCACACCGAGCCATGCCGCAGCACGCGGCGAGCGGGACGGACGAGGGCTGAGGGGCCAATGGCCGGGCGACTTTGGGGGTGGCCCAGCGCAGCGGGGCCGCCCCCGTAGGAGCCCGGCCATTGGCCCCTCAGCCCCCGCCCCGCGGTGCACCGCCAAAGCGCCCCAGACTGGGCACGCCACACCCTACAAAAAACTCACTGCCCCGCCTGCGCATGCGCCGCCTGATTCGCCGCCGTCGCCCGCGCCTGATCCGCCTTGCGATCGGCCGCCACTTTCTGCGCGGCAGGCCGCTGCTCGATCAGCTTCACATAGCCCTTCCAGTCGATGCCCGCAGCCGCCACCAGATCCTCGCCATAAACGATCTTGCTGGCCAGCGCCGCCAGCGGCAGGCTCACAAAGACCGCGCAATCGGCCATCGTGAAGGTGTCACCTGCGGCATAGGGGCTGAAACTCGCCAGCCGCTTGAAAGCAGCCAGATTGCGCGCCAGATCACCCTTGACACGCGCGGTGAACTTCTCCGGCAGCGAGCCGCCAAAAAAAGCCTGCGGATAAAGCTGGCGCGCGCACAACTCCACGTGCAGATCGCAGTAAGTGATGAGCTCGCGCACCTTGGCCGCCTGCCACGCATCGGCAGGCATCAGAGCCGGTGTCGGCCAGCGCGCCTCGATGTAGTCCGCGATGACCTGGCTCTCGCACAGAAAACCGTGCTCGGTCTCGATGTAGGGCACCTTGCCCAGCGGCGAGCGGTCTTCCTTGCCCTCCCGGCCCCAGTGCACCTGCACCTCCTCGAAAGGCACACCCTTTTCGAGCAGGATGAACTTGACCTTGTTGTAGTAGTTGGAGAGCGGGAATCCGTAAAGCTTGAGCATGCGTGTCTCCTGTTGATGACGTCTGGCTGAGCCGCAGCCAGCTTATCGCATCACAGGTCCACGCGCCTTCACAGACCGGCTTGCTTCAGCCGCCGCGCATGCGCGACATACAGCGCCACCGGATCGGCCTGCTTCCCCACCTGCCCCAGGATCTGGTTGATCGAATGGAAGTGGTTCATGGGGTAGTCGTCGCGGATCACCTGGCCGAAGTGGCTGGCGCAGCGCCCCACCAGACCGTCGTTGTCCTGCTCGCGCGCGAAGGCCAGGCCGGTCAGGCTCATGAGGTAGTCGCCCGGGTTGAAGGCGTTGTAGAAGGTGCCCACGGTGCCCCAGGAATAAAAGCGGATGCCATCGCGCTCGGCCTCGCCTTCACCACATGGCGTGGTCGGCACCCCCGCGGGGAAACGCTGGCTGAAGGCGGCGGCGCCCTGGCTCGTCCGGGATTGCACGGCCGCTGCGCTGTCTTGCGGCCAGCGCGTGCCGGAC
>CAYPUS010000155.1:0-7652 GCA_964413815.1 uncultured Aquabacterium sp.
AATTTGGGTCGGCATCACCACGAAAAGTGGCTCAGTTTTCGGTCGGCGTCAACAGTGCAGCTGGAAACGTTGAAAATCTCGATGACGTGTTTCGTTCTCGCTCGCTTGTCGATGCTGGCATATGACTACAGTTTGGTACGGGAGAAAGTTGAATCAGAGAAGCGTGAATTGAGCCACGCGGTCGCGAAGGTCCGTGAGCTCGTGGTTCGTGACGCGCTCACGGGCCTGTTCAATCGCAAGCACATGCAGGATCTGCTCAACCGGGAACATGAGCGCTCAGCCCATACTGGCTATCAATCTTGTGTGGCGCTGATTGACTTGGATCATTTCAAGCAGGTCAACGACACTCATGGACATCAAGGTGGTGACCAAGTCCTCCAACGGTTTGCGAAGGTAGCGCAATCAACACTCCGTGAAAGCGATGTCATCGGCCGTTGGGGTGGAGAAGAGTTCCTCGTGCTGATGTACGACACATCGCCTTCAGGAGCTGGCCTGATGGCATTGGAACGCTTGCGGAATTATTTCGCTGATTCCGCCTCTCCCGGGGCAGCTGGTCTGAAGGTGACTTTCTCTTGCGGTATCTCGCAGATTGATGCTGGTGAACCGATTGCACAAATGCTCGAACGCGTGGATCGCGCGCTCTACAAGGCAAAGTCAGCGGGCCGAAATCAGTGTGTGGTCGCCGAGAATCCAGTGCGCAGTTAGGCACATCAAGGGATAGCCAGCCGAGCATGACCAATGGCAACTCCGCTCTGCCATGACACACCCGTGGGATCGGTGGTTGGCGCGGGATCCCAGCGGCAGCTGGATCCCGCACTGCAGCGCGTCGTAACAAGCCCACTCAGGCTTTTTCAACCACAGTGGGTAGACACTTGCAACCGGGTTACTGCAGCCGTAAGGCATTGCGCAACTGTTCGCCGATCTCGGGCTTACCGAGAAATGGGTCGCTTGGATTACGTCCTTGAAGGACATCCTCCATGCGAGTCTGCACCATGCGCAATGCGTGCGGATGGGTGTAAATATAAAAGCGCCGGGCCTCAATGCCGTCGTAAACGAGTTGGGCGACCTCATCTGCCGTGAGCTTGCCCGAGGTGACCGCCTTCGTCATCATGGCTTGGGCAATCATCTGACTCGGCGTTGGATCGTCCTCGCGGCACAACGCTGCAGGTCGATTGCGGTGCGACATGTGAATGCCTGTGGGTACGAAATAGGGGCACAGCACAGAAGCTCGCACTTGGTCGGTGACCAAGGCCAGATCCTGGTAGAGCGTCTCGGACAAGCTAACCACAGCGTGCTTGCTCACGTTGTAGGCGCCCATGTTTGGCGAGTTCAACAAGCCTGCCATGGAGGCTACATTGACAACGTGCCCCTGCCAGCCGGGATCCTTGCGAGCGGCGGCTAGCATCAAGGGCGTGAAGATTCGAAGCCCGTGGATCACACCGAACAGGTTCACGCCCAGCACCCATTCCCAGTCTCGTTGGTTGTGCTCCCAGATCAGCCCACAGTGTTCCACACCTGCGTTATTGATCACAATATTGGGCGCGCCAAAACGAGTCAGGCACAAGTCAGCCATGGCCTGCACGTCTTCGGCAAGCGAGACATCGCCTTTCAACAGCGCGAAACTCGCTCCTGCCCTCGTTAATTCGGCGGCCAACGCGTCCAATGCATCTTGCTGCACATCGGCCAGCACAAGGTTCAGCCCTTTCTGGGCGCCTAGCCGTGCGAGCGCCAAACCAAAACCGCTGCCTGCGCCGGTGATCACGGCCGTCTGACCGGCTTCCAGTATGAGGTTCGTCATGTTCTTGTCTCGTGTTTTGTTCAGCCGCCGATCAGGGCACTGACGCCGCCGTCAACCGCCAAGATCTGCCCTGTGATGTGCTTGCCGGCGTCCGACGCGAACAACAGCGTCGCGCCTTTCAGGTCTTCGTCATCCCCCACCCGCCACAGCGGCGCCTGCTTGGCAATGTTGTTCTCGCCGACCATGTCCAGAAAGCCCGCGGTCATCTTGCTTGGAAAAAAGCCTGGTGCAATCGCGTTCACGCGAATGCCCCAATGCCCCCACTCACAGGCCAAAGCCCGAGTGAAGTTCACCACGGCACCCTTGCTCGTGTTGTAGGCAATGCTCTGCAGCACCGGCGGATTGCCGCCCAAGCCGGCGATGGAAGCCACATTGATGATGCAACCCCGCTTGCGCGGAATCATGCCGGCCTTGCCAATGGCTTGGCTGAGCAAGAAGTAGCCGCGAATGTTCAGGTTCATGACCTTGTCCCACGCTTCAACGGAGTGCTCCTGCGCGGCCGCGGCCCAAGTGGCGCCAGCATTGTTGATGAGGATGTCGACCCCGCCCAATCGGCTTAAGGCTTCCTCGGCCAAACGTTTAATGTCGTCATTCTTGCCAGCATCGGCCACGATCCAGCTGGCATCGATGTCCGCCGTATTCAATGCGGCCACGGCTTGCTCGAGGTCCCCCGCCTTGCGAGAACTGATCAAGACCTTGGCGCCCGCTTCGCCCAATGCATGGGCCATCTGCAGACCCAGGCCGCGGGAGCCGCCCGTGACCAGTGCCGTTCTACCGCTCAGGTCGAACAATTGTTGAATCTTGCGCGTTTGGTTTGAAATGGTCATGGCACAGCCTTCATGAGCGGAGCAGGAACTTCATCTGCAGTGCCAGCATCTTGGGAAACAGGGGGTCAAAGTACGGATCGAAATGGTTGGCATCAATCTCGATGACTTGAATATTGGGATTGCCCACTCTGTAAACCTTGTCGGACACAAAAGGTGCCACGGTGTCACCGGTCGCGCCGATCATCAGCATCGGAATCTTGATGTCTTTCAAGCGCCGCCACGGGCGATAGAGCGGCATCGTGTACAACGACCTGGCAGTAACCCGGTTGTCATAGCCGTAGCCTTTCAATGCCGCCAGAGCAAGCTCCATGGCCTCCCAGGCGCCGTCCCGGTCCATGGTGCCAAACTGGCCCTCCCGAGAAAGTGTTGGCACACAAATGGGCGTGCCCGGCTTGAGGAAGTCGATCAGCCCCAGCGTGCTCATCTTCATCATTCGAAGAGGCGGCGTGGCCAGGGTGGCAGCCAGTCCGTCGAGCATCGGAACTTGGATGATGGCGCCCTTGAGTTCGGGGTGCTGCGTTGCAAGATCGACCACATGGCCACCACCGAACGATGTGCCCCACAGGGTGATGCGGTTCGCGGCAACCATGGGCTGTGCCTTCAGGTGAGCGAGCGCAGTGTCGGCCACACGTGTCCGTCGCCATGGGTTGATGCCCTGCCTCGGAAACCCCCCGCTGTCGCCCCAACCCGGGTAGTCAAACTCCATGACGGCAAACCCTGCTTCGACAAAGCTGTGCGTGTAGGACGACGTCATGGCGCGTTGGATGCTGCCCCATCCGCCCAGCATCAGGATGGCGGGCAACGCCTGGTCCGGATCGGCATCTTGTGGCACGTAGAGCGTCGCGGCGCACAGTGCATCTTCGGCCTGGAAGGTGGACTTGATGGCGCGCAGTCGCACATGCGAGGTGTCAGGGTAACGACGAAGCATTTTTGCTTTCACTTCCTTTGAGCATTCTTTGGGAGCCGATGTGCGCATTCGATGTGCATGGGCGGCGGCTGATGAACTGGCTGTGTCTGACGCCAGTTGGAACAGATCTCGCCGGCCCGGATCATGGGCAAATGTCACTGGCACGACAATGTTGATTGGGGACAAATGCTTTAGTATTTAGGCCACCCCCCGTGAATCGATGTCATGAGCTTTCTGGATTTCAACCGCAGTGCCGCCAGCGTAAGAATCCTCGTGGAGTTTGGCAAGGAGCGTGGCCTTAGACCTGTCCAAATGCTGGCTGGCAGCGGCCTCAAAGAACGAGATCTCATTAACCCGAATGTCGAGCTGAATGCCAGCCAGGAGTTGCGCACAGTCGAGAACCTGATTCGGGCGTGCCCTGGGTCTGGCCTGGGACTGGAAGTCGGGTTGCGGTACAACTTCGCTTCCTATGGCTTTTGGGGGCTTGGCTTGCTGTCCAGCGCCACCGCTGCTGATGCTTTGGCGCTTGCGCTTCGCTTCGTCCCTTTGACCTTTGCGTACTGCCATATTTCCAGCTCGTTGGACGATGAATTGTGCACTTTGAGCTTCGCTGAACCTGCACTTGATCGGGAAGTGCAGCAGTTTTTGGTGGAGAGAGACGTGGCAGCGGCCTCGCGCCTGATCAAGGAAACGTTCGGCTCACCGTTTGCCTTGTCAAAGTTCCTACTCAAGAGCACAACCCGCGTCAACGGGACCATTTGCACGGCGATAGAGAAAGAGGTTGGCGTCCCACCGCAGTTCGGTGCCAAGACCAACAGCCTTTCGTTCGAGAAGCGCTTGCTTGCTTTGGAGTTGCCTCAGGCCAATCCCATCACGGTGGCGATGTGCGAGAAGGCGTGCGAAGACCTGATCCAGCGTCGACGTGTGCGCGCCGATACCGCTGAACGCATTCGCCAGTATCTCGCCATGACGCCTATGAATGCCGCGCCCGACCTTGCCCAGGTCGCCGGATGGATGGGCATCAGCGACCGAACATTGAAACGGCGTCTTCAGGACGATGGAACAACGTTCAGAGCCCTCACGGCGGAGGTGCGCGGCAGCCAAGCAAAAGAGTTGCTCGCTGATGACTCGCTGTTACTTACCGATATTGCGGAGCGCATGGGTTTCAGCGATCTATCCAGTTTTTCCCAAGCATTCAAACGGTGGTATGGAGTAGCGCCAAGCGCCCTGCGAAGCAATGTGTGACCCCAATGGTGACCCAGTGGAAAGCCAACGTGTCTCGACGCAACGCAGATAGTGTCTAGCCCCCCGGCTGCAAGATCGCGAAGGGAAGCCCAACGTATTTCCGTGCAGTGGCGCTCGAGCTGATTATTTCGTGAGAAGTTGCCGCCTTTTCGTTCCATTCAGTTCCGGCATTTCATAAAACGCGAGCGAAGACGTAAACATGGAGACGGCTTATGTGCCAAGTCGCGCCTATGGTCAAGCGCGGGTCAAGCCATGCCCCTGCCTTCAACGAAGCGACTCCAGATGTCGACGCGATGGAAATGATATCGAACCAAAACTCAGACTTCGTGAAGTCGGTCGCGCCATGTTGACGGCCTCTGCATCCACTCCACGCGCGACCTTGGGCGACAGCCGTATGCAGGCGCTTTCCTCAACAGTGCACGGCCAGGCCATTCGCCGGTTTGCTCTGACGCTGCCAAGTTACGTGCTGGCTCTGCTCGTGCTTTATTCCGGCGCGTGGTTAGATCTGTTTTCCATAGAGCGAGCTCATTCGATTGCAGGGGTCATCGCATGTGGCCTCGCTGTCTTTGGGGGATTGATCTGGTCAAGGCTGACACTGGGTTGGCGCGACCCATTGGTCGTCCTTCCACAGGTCTTGTTCAGCGTGACGGTTGTCGCACTTTCCTATCAGCTGATCGAAATCAGCCGTGGAGTGGCCTTCATGTGGCTGGCCGTGATCGTGGTCTACGACATGCGTCGTCTGCCCGTGAAGCAAGTGCGACTCGTCATCGCTGTGGCGACGGTGCTCCAACTCGCCAACTCTGTCAGCATCTGGGCAGCCTCCCCGACAGGCCTCAATCTTATCGATGAGTTGTTAAACCTCGGCTGCCTGGCATTGCTGCTTCCGACATTGGCGATGGTTTCGACTCATGCACGTACATTGGTGAAGCGCCGCGAGCAGCAAATTGCTGAGCGGGAGAAAGCCCTTCAAACCCTTAAATTCCTGTCCATTCATGACACGTTGACGGGCCTCTACAACCGGCGTCACATGCTGGCATGCCTGGAACAGGAAGCCAGCAAGACAACGCGCTTTGGTGTGCCATTTTCTGCCGGGATCCTGGACATCGATTTCTTCAAACGTGTGAACGATCAGCATGGGCACGCCGTGGGCGACGCCGTACTCAAACGCTTTTCTGAGATCGCATCGGCGGTGTTCGAGCCATTCGGAACAGTGGCCCGCTGGGGCGGGGAGGAGTTTGTTGTGCTTATGCCGGAGGTCGGGGGCAGTTCGGCTTTTCGCCTCTTGCAGGATCTACGAACAGCCGTTCACCAGCATGACTGGAACGCGGAGCACCCTGGTCTGCGCATCACGTTTTCGGCTGGCTTGGCAACGTACTGCGATGGCACCATTGAACACCTGATGGAGGAGGCAGACCGGGCCTTGTACGACGCAAAGCATGCAGGCAGAGACCGAATCAGCCCAGACTTTTCCGATGTCGAAATTCCTTCACCTCGTAGCGAATACCCAGCTGGCTTGCAAGAAAGAGCGGAAGCACCATCATCAGCAAAAGGTCAGCTCTCTAGCCTTCCTATGGCCCATGCTCTTCCTGTCGTAATGCTAGACCCCGGCACAAAGGCCAGGCGGACTCAACAGCAGGGCGCAGCAAACCATGCCACGTCAAGCCCGCTGTCCAGGCTGCTATGGACTGAAGATCCAAAGACACGCAGCCTTCTGAAGCTGGCAACGGCTGTCTCCTTCATGTATGTCTTCTGGCTTCTCGTCGTCATCTTCTACGCGATCCCCAAGCACATGTTCCCCCGCTGGCTGGAACTCGTGTTGCTGGGTCATCTGACGCTCGGCGCTATCGCACCGCTGATGGTCATACGAAGCGGCTGGTCCAAGCGGTTCAAGGACCCCATCCTCCTGATGGAGCAATGTATCTGGGCAAACATGATGCTGGTGGCCGCGCATTTTTTCTCACCGATCGGCAAAGGGGCGCTGTTGGGCGTGCTTTGCCAAGTGCAGGCATTCGGGTTTCCTTCGTTCTCACCTCGACAAGCGCGCAACTCTGGCACGGCCGTACTCGTGATGTTGGTGATCTCCTGGATCGGTATGAGCTTGTGGGGCGGGCCAGGGTTCGATGCCGCATCGGAGGGTTTGAGCATTACGACAGCTTGCGGTGTCTTGCTGTTGCTCACTTGGCAGTCATACAACTACGCCCGTTACCGCGAAAAGAATCACAAAGAACGCAAGGAGCTTGAATTGGCAATCGCTGAAGTCGAGCGCCTCACCAGCATCGACGCTTTGACGGGCCTGTACAACCGGCAGCGTTTGCATGAAGTCCTGGATCAGGAAACGATGCGCATTGGCATCGGCTCGCCTGGCTTCTGCGTTGCCTTGATCGATCTGGATTATTTCAAGCAGGTCAATGACATCCATGGACATCAGGCGGGTGATGAGGTGCTTCGTGGGTTTGCCGCGCTGGCCAAAATGGCCTTTCGAGAAATAGACACTGTCGGTCGGTGGGGTGGTGAAGAGTTCCTGATCATCATGCCAGGAGGGTCTCAGGCACCCATCGACCGACTGCTGGTGTCCATCGCACAAGCAAAGCTTTCGAATCAAGCCCCAGAGCTGCGCGTCACCTTCTCCGCGGGTCTGGCACACCATCACGTCGGAGAAGCATGGGCGGACACCTTGGAACGCGCTGATCGCGCACTTTACGCAGCTAAAGAGGCAGGTCGCAATCAATGCGTTGAATCGCCCCGGCCCCCCTAGACACCCATGAGCCTCACATTGAGGTCCAATAGGAAGTGTCATGAGCCAACTACGTTACACCCCAGAATGTTGGCGCCGATTCAAAATTGAGCCACCGTGCCGATTGAATTTTGAGCCAGG
>CAYPUS010000156.1:0-7606 GCA_964413815.1 uncultured Aquabacterium sp.
CCATCGACCCGGAGGCCGCACGCATCAAGGAGATCGTCTCGCCGGTGGCGGGGCGGGCCAATGTGCTGATCGTTCCTGATCTGGATGCTGGCAACATGCTGGCCAAGAGCCTGTCTTTCCTGGCGGGCGCTTACGCGGCCGGCATCGTGCTGGGCGCCAAGGTGCCCGTCATCCTGACCAGCCGCGCCGATTCCCAGGCGGCGCGCCTGGCTTCCTGCGCCGTGGCCTCGATGTTGTCGCAGGCCTGCCGCGACAAGCTGATCAAGGCGGTGGGGTGAGCATGAGCACAGCGCAGGCATGGAAGGATGGCCACCGGGCCGATGACGGCCTGGTGATGACGCTCAACGCGGGTTCGTCCAGCCTCAAGTTTTCGTTGCGTGGGGCCGCGGCTGCCGGCGCCGGCGAGTTGCCCGAGGCACGGCTGTACGGCCAGATCGACGGGCTGCTGGGCCGCAAGGCGCGCTTCATCGTCAAGGACGCCAGCGGCACGCTGCTGGCCGAGCACAACTGGCCTGACGGTCAGCGGGTCGAGCATGCGCAGGCGCTCGATCAGCTGCTGGGGTGGCTGGATGCGCAGCTTGATCCCGGCGAACTGAAGGCGGTCGGCCACCGCGTCGTGCACGGCGGTCTGCACCATGCGGCGCCCGTGCTGGTCAACGATGCGGTGCTGGCGGACCTGGAGGCGCTGTTTTCCCTGGCGCCTTTGCATCAGCCGCACAACGTCACACCCATTCGCGTGCTGCGCGCGCGCTTGCCCGGGCTGCCCCAGGTGGTGTGCTTCGACACGGCTTTCCACCGCGAGCAAAGCGAGGTGGTGCAGCAGTTCGCGCTGCCCCAGGAGGTCACGGCGCAGGGGGTGCGGCGCTACGGCTTCCATGGCCTGTCCTACGAGTCGATCGCCCTGTCCATGCCGGACGTGCATCCGCGCCTGAAAGACGCCCGTGTCATTGCGCTTCACCTGGGCCATGGCGCCAGCATGTGTGCCATGCAAGGCGGGCGCAGCGTGGCCACGACCATGGGCTTTACCGCGCTCGATGGCCTGGTCATGGGCACGCGCTGCGGCACGATCGACGTGGGCGTCGTCTTTCACCTGATGCGCGAGTTCAAGCTCTCGCCCGACGAGGCCGAGCAGATGCTCTACCAGCGCAGCGGCCTGCTGGGGGTCTCCGGGGTGTCGGGTGACATGCGTGAGCTGCGCGCGCGCGAGAGCGAGCCGCAGGTCCGGTTCGCGCTCGACCTGTACGTGCACCGCATCGCGCGCGAGATCGGCTCGCTGGCCGCGGCCATGGGTGGGCTGGATGCGCTGGTGTTCACCGCCGGCATCGGCGAGCATAGCGCCGAGACGCGCGCCGAGGTGCTGGCGGCCTGTGCCTGGCTGGGTTTCGAGCTGGACGCGCGGCGCAATGCCGCCAACGGGCCCTGCATCACGCAGGGCGATCCGGCCTCGCGGCCCTCGGCCTGGGTGGTCCCGACCGATGAAGAAGGCATGCTGGCCCGCCACACGCTGGCCTTGGTGCAAGGCTGACGGGAGGGCGCATGCGGCGTACGCTAGGCAGGTATTTTTCCCGGTCTGCGTGTGATTGCAGAACCCATGTCAAAATCGTCGGCTATTCTTACAAGACTTCTTGTCAGATTTGAAAAACGCAGCAGCACACTGAAGAGAGATCCACTCAAGAATGATCCATCTGTGCCGTGCCTCCGCCTGATGCGGAGAACCTGCGCGGCCTGTTTCCGTCAACGTTTGCCCTGATCGAGATCGCCATGAGCACCTCCTACCAAGTCACCGACGGCGTGGCCGTCATCACCCTGGAAAATCCGCCGGTCAACGGCCTGGGACAAAGCACACGCGCCGGCATCGTCGATGGCATCACCAAGGCCCAGGCCGATGCGGCGGTGAACGCCATCGTGATCATCGGCTCCGGCAAGGTTTTCTGCGGTGGCGCCGACATCAAGGAGTTCGGCTCGCCCAAGGCTTTTGCCGCGCCTGACCTGCACGTGACCATCGCGACCGTCGAACAATCGGCCAAGCCGGTCGTGGCCGCCATCCACGGCGTGGCCATGGGCGGTGGCCTGGAGCTGGCGCTGGGCTGCCACTACCGCGTGGTGGCCCCCGGTGCGCAGATCGCGCTGCCCGAAGTGAACATCGGCATCGTGCCGGGCGCCGGTGGCACCCAGCGTCTGCCGCGCGTGCTGGGTGTGGAAGCTGCCCTGCAGATGATCACCACTGGCGCCTCGGTGCCCAGCGAGAAGCTGGCCAAGGCCCCCGGCCAGAAGCTCTTCGACAAGCTGGTGGATGGCGAGTTGCTGCCCGCTGCCATCGCTTTCGCCAAGGACGTTGCCTCGGTGCGGCCGCTGCCTTCCGTGCGCCAGCTGTCCGTGGCCGCGCCGGCCGATGCGGGCGCCTTCGACAAGGCCCGCGCCGACCTGGCCAAGACTCGCCGCAACCTGGAGGCGCCGCAGCGCTGCGTCGACTGTGTCGAAGCGGCCACCAAGCTGGATCTGGACGCCGGCATCGCCTACGAGAAGGACGTGTTCGCCAAGCTGGTCACCAGCGACCAGGCCCGCGCGCTGCGTCATGCCTTCTTCGGCGAGCGCGCCGCCAGCAAGATCCCCGATGTGCCCGACAGCACGCCTGTCCGCAAGATCGAGAAGGTGGCTGTCATCGGTGCCGGCACCATGGGCGGCGGCATCACCATGTGCTTCCTCAATGCCGGCATCCCCGTGACGCTGCTGGAGATGAAGCAGGAAGCCATCGACCGTGGCGTGGGCATCATCCGCAAGAACTACGAAGCGCAGGTGGCCAAGGGCAAGCTGGCCCAGGACAAGTACGAGCAGCGCATGAGCCTGCTGACCACCACGCTGAGCTATGACGACATCGCCCAGGCCGACATGGTCATCGAGGCCGTGTTCGAGGATTTCGGCGTCAAGTCGCAGGTGTTCACCAAGCTCGACAGCCTCATGAAGCAAGGCGCCATCCTGGCGTCCAACACATCGACGCTGGACGTCGACAAGATCGCCGAAGTGACCAAGCGCCCCGCGGATGTGGTCGGCCTGCACTTCTTCAGCCCGGCCAATGTGATGCGCCTTTTGGAAGTGGTGCGCAGCAAGCACACCGCCAAGGACGTGATGGCCACGGTGATGCAGGTCGCCAAGAAGATCAAGAAGGTGGCCGTGGTCTCGGGCGTGTGCGATGGCTTCATCGGCAACCGCATGTTCGAGCAGTACACCCGTCAGGCCTTCCTGCTGGTGGAAGAGGGCGCCACGGTGCAGCAGGTGGACAAGGCCGCCGAGGCCTTCGGTTGGGCCATGGGCCCCTTCCGCGTGGGTGACTTGGCCGGCAACGACATCGGCTTTGCCATCCGCAAGCGCCGCCGCATCGAGCAGCCCGATATCAAGTACAGCCCCGTGCCGGATGCCATCTGCGAGCTGGGTCGTTTCGGCCAGAAGGTCGGCAAGGGCTGGTACGACTACGAGCCGGGCAAGCGCGAGCCGGTGCCTTCGGCTGAAGTGCAGGCCTGCATCGACAAGGGCCGCGCCGAGCGTGGCATCACGCCGCGCCAGATCAGCGACGAGGAAATCGTCAACCGCCTGTCGCTGGCCCTGGCCAACGAGGGTGCACGCATCCTTGAGGAAGGCATTGCCAGCAAGGCCTCCGACATCGACATGGTCTACCTGACGGGTTATGGCTTCCCGGTGTACCGTGGTGGCCCCATGCTGTACGCCGATGTCCTGGGTCTGCCCAAGGCGGTGGAGCTGATGAAGCAGTACCAGAAGAACCCGCTGGACGATGCCAAGTTCTGGGAGCCTGCCGCCTTGCTGGCCAAGCTGGCTGCCGAAGGCAAGTCGTTCACCGGTCAGGCCTGACGGTCTGAACACCACCAGGCGCTCCGACTGACACGAGAGACAAAGGCCCGCAGCACTCGCCGAGTCTGTGGGCTTTTTTTTCAGTGCTGGAGCGGGTTTTTTGTGAACTGGGTGCACCGCTCATGGCGGTGTGCCGTCTGCACGCGGCCCTGCGTTGCGTGCGACATGCATGAAAGGTTTGGCTCATGTCCTTCATCGAGACCACACAGAACGGCCACCTGCTCGAGATCCGGGTGAACCGGCCGGAAAAGCACAACGCCTTGTCCCCCGAGATGTTCACGGACATCGCCCGTGCCTACGGGGAACTGGACCGCAACCCCGATCTGCGTGTGGCCCTGCTCTACGCGGAGGGCAAGCACTTCACCTCCGGCGTCGAGCTGGACAAGTGGGCGCCGATCTTCGGCAATGGCCAGGGCTTTCCCATCGGTCCGGGGGAGATCGACCCCTTCGGTCTGGCCGGCCCGCGTCACGGCAAGCCGGTCGTGATGGCGGTGCAAGGCAACTGCTTCACCTGGGGTGTCGAGATGCTGCTCAACACCGAGGTGCGGGTGGCCGCCGACGACACGCGTTTTGCGATGCTGGAGGTCAAGCGCGGGATCTTTCCTTGTGGCGGTGCCACCTTGCGGCTGCCGCAGCAACTGGGTTGGGCCAACGCGCAGCGCCACCTGCTGACGGGTGAGCCCTGGTTCGCCGACCTGGCTTTGCGCACCGGCCTCGTGCAGGAGGTGGTGCCCGCTGGCGAGCAGGTGATCAAGGCGCGCGAGATCGCCTGGCAGATCGCCAAGGCCGCGCCCCTGGGCGTGCGCAATGTGCTCAAGTCCACGCGCCTGGCCTGGAATGAAGGCGAGGCCGAAGCGGCCAAACACCTGTTCACCGATCTGTTGCCGGTGATGCAGAGCGAGGATGCGGCCGAAGGCATCCGTTCCTTCATCGAACGCCGCGAGGCAGTGTTCAAGGGCCGCTGAGCACGCTTGACCTGCTGTTGACGTCCGATCCACGAGAGACCGACGAGAAAGACATACCTACATGACCCACCGCGCCACCATCGATTTCCTGCTGAACGACTGGCTCCACGTCGACACCCTGTGCCAGCGCGAGCGCCACACCGAGCACAGCCGCGAGACCTTCGACGCCGTGCTGGACCTGTCCGAGAAGATCGCCAACGAACAGTTCGCGCCCCACAACCGCCTGCTCGATGTGCATGAGCCCGAGTTCGACGGCACGCGTGTGCACCTGCCCAAGGAAACGCCCATCGCCCTGGCGGCCTTTTCGGAAGCGGGCCTGATGGCCGCCAGCAAGGATGCGGAGCTGGGCGGCATGCAGCTGCCCACCGTGGTCGAGATCGCCTCGATGAGCTTCTTCTACAAGGCGAGCGTGGCCCTGGCCGCCTACCCCATGCTCACGCGCGGCAACGCCAACACCATCCTGGCGCACGGCACACCCAAGCAGATCGAGGTCTTCGCCAAGAAGGGCTTCGAGGGCAGCACCTTCGGCACGATGTGCCTGAGCGAGCCGCAGGCCGGCTCGAGCCTCTCGGACGTCATGACCAAGGCCGTGCCCGATGTGAATGGCGATGGCAGCGGCATCGACTGGCAGCAAGACAGCCTGGGCCCGCGTTACCGCCTGACGGGCAACAAGATGTGGATCTCGGGCGGCGAGCACGAGATGGGCGACAACATCGTGCACCTGGTGCTGGCCAAGATCCCCGGTGAAGATGGCAAGACGCTGCCGGGCGTCAAGGGCATCTCGCTGTTCATCGTGCCGCGCAAGCTAGTGCAGCAGGATGGCACGATCACCGCGCAGCGCAACGATGTGGCGCTGGCGGGCTTGAACCACAAGTGCGGCTACCGCGGCACCGTCAATACTTTGCTCAACTTCGGCGAAGGCAAGTTCCCGGTGAACGGTCAGGCTGGTGCGGTGGGCTACCTGATCGGCAAGCAGGGCGAAGGCCTCAAGTGCATGTTCACGCTGATGAACGAGGCCCGCATCAGCGTGGGCCTGGGCGCGACCATGCTGGGCTACGCAGGCTATGAGGCCTCGCTCGAATACGCCAAGCAGCGCCCGCAAGGCCGTCGCATGGGCGCGGGGGGCAAGGACCATGCCGCGCCGCAGATCCCCATCATCGAGCACACCGACGTCAAGCGCATGCTGATGATGCAAAAGGCCATCGCCGAGGGCGGCCTGGCGCTGGGCCTGCTGTGCGCGCAGCTGGTGGACGACCAGCACACGGGCAATGGCGCCGAGGCTGAGAAGGCCGGCCTGCTGCTGGAGCTGCTGACCCCCATCGCCAAGAGCTGGCCCAGCGAATGGGCGCAGGAAGCCAACAGCCTGGCCATCCAGATCCTGGGCGGCTACGGCTACACGCGCGACTTCCCCGTCGAGCAGTACTGGCGCGACAACCGCCTGAACATGATCCACGAGGGCACCCATGGCATCCAGGGCCTGGACCTGCTGGGCCGCAAGGTGGTCATGAACGGCGGCAAGGCCCTGCAGGTGCTGGCCGAGCGCATCAGCGAGACCATCCAGAAGGCCGGCCATGTGGATGGCCTGGCCACGCACGCCAATGACCTGGCCAAGGCCTTGCAGAAGGTCGGCGCCGCGACCAAGGCCGCCTGGTCCACCGGTGTGCCGGAGGAAGCCCTGGCCAATGCCACGCCATACCTGCAGGCCTTCGGCCACACGGTGCTGGCCTGGATCTGGCTGGAGCTGGCTGTGGCCGCCAAGGCCGCTCAGGCGCAAGGCCAGTGGGACAAGAGCCCGGCGGGCCCGGGTTTCCTCAAAGGCAAGCTGGCCTGCGCCGACTACTTCTTCCATTTCGAGTTGCCCAAGATCGACGCCTGGCTGAACGTGGTCGCCCAACGCGACCTGACCTGCGCCCAGGCCGAGGCCGACTGGTTCTGACAACAACCCTTCGAGGAGACACCCATGCTCAGACACATCGTGATGTTCACGCTCAAGCGTCCCGAGGACGCCCCCAAGGTCAAGGCCCTGCTCGACAGCTGCAAGGGCCTGGTGCCCGGCATGCACGAGTTCGACGTCGGCATCAAGACCGAGGGCCTGGAGGCCAACTGCGACGTGGTCCTCGTGTCCACGTTCGAAAACAAGGCGGCGCTGGATGCCTATGCGCCGCACCCGCACCACCAGGGCGTGGTGGCGCAGATCCGCGAGATGGCGGCTTCGCGCCACGTCATCGACTACACCTTTTGAAGGAGACACCGCATGAGCAACAACGCACAAGCACCCCGCAAAGTCCAGCAACTCTTTGACCTGACGGGCAAGACCGCCCTGGTCACCGGCGGCTCGCGCGGCCTGGGCCTGCAGATGGCCTACGCGCTGGGTGAAGCCGGCGCCAAGGTCGTCATCAGCTCGCGCAAGGCCGCTGACCTGGAGCAGGCCGTGGCCGAACTGCAGGACGCCGGCATCGATGCGCGCTGGATCGCCGCCGACGCCGGCAAGGAAGCCGACATCGCCCGCCTGGCCGCCGAGACGCTCGAGCGCGTCGGCGACGTGGACATCCTGGTCAACAACGCCGGTGCCTCCTGGGGCGCGCCCGCTGTCGAGCACCCGCTCGAAGCCTGGGACAAGGTCATGAACCTCAATGTGCGTGGCTACTTCCTGCTGTCGCAGGCCATCGCCAAGGCCAGCATGATCCCGCGCAAGCAAGGCCGCATCATCAACATCGCCTCCATCGCCGGCCTGGGCGGCAACCCGCCCTTCATGCAGACCATCGCCTACAACACCA
>CAYPUS010000157.1:0-7595 GCA_964413815.1 uncultured Aquabacterium sp.
TCGAGATCCTGCTGCAGGTGATGGAGAACCAGCGCGACGACCTGGTCGTGATCCTGGCGGGCTACGCCGACCGCATGGACACCTTCTTCCAGAGCAATCCGGGCATGTCCTCGCGCATCGCGCATCACCTGACATTCCCTGATTACGCCGTGGGCGAGTTGCTGCAGATTGGCAACGCGATGCTCGAAAGCCAGCATTACCGCTTCGGGCCTGGCGCGCAGGAGGCTTTCGAAGACTACCTGCAGCGCCGCCTGCAGCAGCCGCATTTCGCCAACGCGCGCAGTGTGCGCAACGCGCTGGACCGCGCGCGCCTGCGTCAGGCCAGCCGCTTGTTCGCCGACCGGGACAAGGTGCTGAGCGCACAGGAGCTCAGCACCATCGAGGCCGAGGACATCCGCGCCAGCCGCCTGTTCGCGCTCCAGCCCGCGGCATAGCGCTGTTGGCCCCAGCAGGCACAGAAGCGAGAGCAGTCCAACAAGAAGTCATCAAACAGGAAGAGCAACATGTACGAGATGCCGACGCTGCAGCAGGCCCTGGCCGACAACCTGCAAGATGCCGCACCCGAGGTGGTGCGGGCGCTGATCGACACGCTGGGTGCCATCGCCCAGGCCTGCGCCTGCATCAGCGAAGTCGCCTCCCAAGGGGTGCTGGCCGGCGCCCATGGCCTGGCCGACAGCGCCAACTCGCAAGGCGAGGCCCAGAAGAAGCTGGACGTCATCGCCGACGAGCTGATGGCCCGCCATCTGGCCGGCTGCGCCCACGTGGCGGGCTGGGCCAGCGAGGAGCACGAGCGGCACCAGCTTTCCCCGCAATACGCGCGCAAAGGCCGCTACCTGGTGGTCTACGACCCGCTGGACGGCTCGTCCAACATCGAGGCCAACATCTCGATCGGCACCATCTTCTCGATCCTGCCGCACACCTACCGCGGCGTGGATCCGGTCGATTCCAGCTACATGCTGCCCGGTCACGAACAGATCGCGGCCGGCTATGTGCTGTACGGCCCGGCCACCATCATGGTGCTGAGCTGCCGCCGGGGCGTGCTGATGCTCACGCTGGATCGCCGCAGTGGCCGCGATGGCGAGCCGGCGCGCTGGCTGCTGAGCAACGGCGATGTGCGCATCCCGCCCGCCACCCGCGAATTCGCGATCAACGCCTCCAACCAACGCTTCTGGGAAAAGCCGGTGCAGCGCTATGTGGCCGAATGCGTGGCCGGCGAGAACGGCCCGCGCATGAAGGACTTCAACATGCGCTGGGTGGCCTCGATGGTGGCCGAGGTGCACCGCATCATGACGCGGGGCGGTGTCTTTATGTACCCGCGCGACACGCGCGAGCCGCGCAAGCCCGGCCGCCTGCGCCTGATGTACGAGGCCGCGCCCATGGCCATGCTGGTCGAGCAGGCCGGGGGCAGGGCGGTCAATGGCACGAGCGAGTTGCTGGAGCTGGTGCCCGACACGCTGCACCAGCGCGTGCCCGTCATCCTCGGCTCGCGCGACGAGGTCGAACGCATCGTCAGCTACCACGCCGATCCGCACGAGAACGTGTCCTGGCAGCTGTTCAAGACCCGCTCGCTCTTTGTCCAACCGCAGGCCTGATGCCATGTCCAAGCGCCACCCCATCATCGTGGTGACCGGCTCCAGCGGTGCCGGCACGAGCACGGTCAAGTCCACCTTCGACACCATCTTCCGCCGCGAGGGCGTGACGGCCGCGGTCATCGAAGGCGATGCCTTTCACCGCTTCACCCGCACAGAGATGAAGCAGGCCATCGCCCAGGCCGAAAAGGAAGGCCGCAACTTCAGCCACTTCAGTCCCGATGCGAACGAGTGGGAGGAGCTGGCCCAGCAGTTCCGCGCCTATGGCGAGACGGGGCGCTGCAAGACACGCTTTTACCTGCACAACGAGCAGGAGGCCGCCCCGCATGACCAGGAGCCCGGCACCTTCACCCCGTGGTTCGAGACCTCGGTGGACACGGATCTGCTGTTCTACGAAGGCCTGCACGGCTGCGTCAAGACCGACAAGGTCGACCTGGGTCAGCATGTGGACCTGAAGATCGGCGTCGTGCCCATCATCAACCTGGAGTGGATCCAGAAGATCCACCGCGACACCAAGTCGCGCGGTTATTCGAAGGAAGCGGTGGCCGACACCATCCTGCGGCGCATGCACGACTACGTGCACTACATCTGCCCGCAGTTCGCCGAGACGGACATCAACTTCCAGCGCGTGCCGGTGGTCGACACCTCGAACCCCTTCATCGCGCGGGACATCCCGACTGCCGGCGAGAGCATGACGGTGATACGGTTCAAGAACCCCCGTGGCATCGACTTTCCCTATCTGCTGTCGATGATCCCCGACTCCTTCATGTCGCGTGCCAACACCATCGTGGTGCCGGGCGGCAAGATGGATTTGGCGATGCAGCTGATTCTCACGCCGATGATCCTGCGCCTGATGGAGATCCGTCGGGCGCAGTTGCAGTGACCGATGACGCAAGCGTTCTCGCGTCGACCTCCTTCATCCCTGCTGAATTTCCTGCCTGAAAGGAACGCACCATGGCCGTAAGCACCCCGATCGCCGACATTGGCTGGAAAGCCGCCGCGTTCCGTCTCAAGGGCGTGGACGGCCAGCACCACACCCTCAAGCAGCTCGCCGGCCCGCGAGGCACGGTGGTGGTGTTCATGTGCAACCACTGCCCTTATGTGAAGGGCATCATGCCGCGTCTGATCCGCGATGCGCGCGAGCTGCAACTGCTGGGCGTGAACGTGGTGGCGATCAACTCGAACGACGCGCGCAGCTATCCCGACGACTCCTTCGCGAACATGAAGCGCTTCGCTCAGGAGTGGAAGCTGCCGTTCCCTTACCTGCACGACGAGGACCAGGAAGTGGCACGGGCCTACGATGCGGTCTGCACGCCCGATTTCTTCGGCCTGGATGCCGACCTGCGGCTGCAGTACCGGGGCCGGCTGGACGAGGGTCGCAAGGACCCGGTACCCGAAGACACCCCGCGCGAGCTCTTCGATGCGATGCGCCTGGTGGCCCTGTATGGCTATGGCCCGGGCGAGCAGCACGCCAGCATGGGCTGCTCGATCAAGTGGCGTGTGCCGGAAGAAGACGCCGGCCTGAGTTGGGCGCAACCCGCGATGTGAAGGGCGGCGACGCGCGGGGTGGGCTAGACGGGCAGGGTGTACACGTCTGCCGCCCGGCGCTGGGCCAGGCTGTAGCCCTGCAAGGCGTCGTCCCATTCGGGGCCATCCGCCCCTTTGGCGGGCCGCAGGCCCTGGGTCAGCTGCGCGACTTCCGATGCGCTGCCAAAGATTTCTTCGACCTGCTGTCGGGTTTCCAGCAGCAGCTTGGCGACGACCAAGCCATCCGCATCGATGACCACCACATAGCGCACGGGCGGCCGCTGGGGGTGCCCAACGTGGCGCCCGGGTGATTCCATGCCGTAGGTCTGACTCATGGAGTCATCTTGCCACGCGGACCCGGGCGGGCCTGAATGGCCCTGATGTCAGGATGAGCTTGGGTGCAGGCGGGCGGGCCCGATAATGCGCGCAGGCCCGTCATGGGCGCCACCTTTGCTTCCGCCGTGCAGTACCTCCTTTTCGATCAGACCGAAGCCACCGACGGCGTCTTCACGCTGGAGGCCATGGCTTCGACTCCCGCTGCGCAGCATGCCGCGGCGATGGCCGAGGCCAGGCAGGTGCTGGACTGGGCCTGGCAGCAGTTCCCCGATGCGCACGGTCCGATCGACGAAGGCATGGACTGGGACCACGACCTTCAGCAGACCACCGAAGAGGGCGGACGCTGGCATGTGGTGGCGCTCACCCTCACGGCATCGCCGCGCTTTCTGGATGCCTTCGCGCGTGCCTTCCCCGAGGCCTTCAACGACCCCAGCCTGTCCTGAATCGACCCCGCATGCCGTCCTTTTTCCAGACCTTCACGCTCTATGCCTTGACCGCTTTGGCCGAGATCGGCGGCTGCTACCTCGTTTGGCGCTGGCTCAAGCTGGAAGGCAGCATCTGGCTGCTGGTGCCGGCCGCCGTGGTGTTGGGGGTGTTCGCCTGGCTGCTGACCTTGCACGACACGGCATCGGGCCGCGTGTACGCGGCCTACGGTGGGGTCTACATTGGTGCGGCGGTGATCTGGCTGTGGGCGGTGGACGGCATTCGCCCCAGTGTCTGGGACATCGGCGGCGCCTTGGTGGCGTTGGCGGGCATGGCCATCATCGCCCTGCAGCCGCGCGCTTGAGCAGGCCATCACTCCATGTACTTCATCGCGGCCTTTTGCAGGTCATAGGTCGGGATCTCGACCGACTGGCCCGGCGCTGGCGGCACAAGCCGCTGGACCCCATCTTCGCTCCAAGTCAAGAAGTGCCACTTGGCCTGGTCGACCGAATCGGGGAAGCGGAACAGGGCGGTGGTGGGCACATGGGCCTGCGTCACCGCCTCCACGGTGATGACGATGTCGCCCATCTTGACGGTGTCGCCGACCTGGAAGGGTTCCTTCTGGAAGTCGCGCGTGAGCGTGTTCTTGAAGCCTTTGGGCGCGACCAGGCGGATGGTGTTGTCGTCCACCCGGCTCAGGGTCATGGCCTGGTTGTCGGGGCCCATGGCGCGCAGCGTCGTGGGGTTGGCCTTGCCGTGGTAGCTGCGTGTCAGCGGGATGTAGTAGGCGGCTTCCGCCGAGGGCGAGTTGAGCAGCAGGTAATGTGCTTCCTGGCCCGGCGTGGGCTCGGGCATGGCCAGGGGCACGGCCGCTTCGCCCGCACGGGTGATGGGGTTCATCATCGCGGCCAGCGCCACCTTGGCGACGGGAAACAGCAGCACATGGATGAAGCCGACCAGCAGCAGCAGGTACTTGGCCAGGCCGATGGCCCCGCCTTGGAGTTGCTTGCGACGGGCCCACACAGACAGCAGCACGCCGGCCAGCAGGCCGCTGGCACCCATGTCGGCATTGAGTGTGAGTCGGTCGAAGGGGTAGCCTGCGCAGGCCGGCACCAGGGCCAGCACCGAGCCGAGGGCAAAGAAGCGCGCCAGCGGCGATTTGAATCCACCCAGGCGCTGCATGGCCCAGGCCAGCAACAGCAGGGCCGCAGCGCCCACGCTGGCATAGATGATCTGGGTCTGACGGTCCAGCAGCTCGAAGGCCACCGAAGACACGCCATACCACTGCGCCAGCATCAGCGCGGGCAGGCGCAGCATCATGCTCGACAGGAAGCCGGCCGGGTTGGAGGACGGATCGACATAGCCCGGCGAGCCGGTGCTGCCATAGCCCAAGTGCCCATGCGTCACCTTCCAGACCACGACGATGATGGCGAAAGGCAGCAGGGCGATCAGGCGCTTGATCAGTGGCTTGTCCTGCTCAAGAAAGAGCGCATAGGCGAACAGGTAGGCGGCGATCTGGATGGACGCCTCGGCGCACAGCAGTGCGATCACCAGCCCCAGGGCGGCCAGCACGCCATACATGGCGCCCTTGCCGTTGCGCCAGTGGTGGTAGCCGAGCAAGGTCAAGGCCACCAGGATGCCGGCCACCAACTGGTTGCGGCAGGCCAGCCAGGACACGGCAAACACATGCAGCATGCTGGTGGCGAAGAACAGGGTGGCCAGGCCGCTGAGCCGGCCCCCTTCGTCACCGTGGGCCTGGCCGAGCGCCTTGAACAGCTTGCCGACCAGCAGGATCATCACGCCATACAGCAGCAGACTGTGTACGTGCGCCAGGAAAGGGGAGTCGGGCCAGAGGCGGTAGTCGATCCATTGGCTCCATTCGGCCAGCGGGCGCCAGAAGGAGATGCGCAGGGTTTCGCTGGCCCACCACACGAGTTGGCCAGAATCGATCATGGCCTGGATGCGTGCAGGCTGGCCGTCCGCGAAGGTAAAGAGGCCGAAGCTCGAGCCCGGTTGTGCGTTCTCGCCCCGGCCGGTCAGCAACCACCAGTGAAGGTAGTCATCGCCCATCAGGCCGCTGTTGAGCCCGGGGGCCGACAGCAGCATGCCCAGCAGGGCGGCGATGGCGATGCACCAGCGGCTGGAGAGTAACCTGTCCCACACGAGCGAACCCCCGGCAAAAAAGAGGCCATTCTACGAACGGGTCACCTCTGCTCAATGCGCACTTACCTTGAGGGGGGTGCCGGGGCATCCACATCGGGGGATGATGAGCGTGCATGTGCACGGGCCGTGCGGGAAAGTCCCCCTGAAAGGCGCAGACGCGCTCTGAAAGAATCCCCCACGCACGATTCATCACAGCGCTTTTCCGGCATGAAGTAGCCCATGGCCAAGTTGCGATCCACGATGGTGCTGGACACACGCGTTCGTTGCGGTGTCACGGCGCCCAAGCAGTACCTCACCGGGCTGGACATCTTCCATGGCCATGTCTTCGTGCCCATCGTCCTGATTTACAAGCAGGGCTTCGACATCGACCATGCCCGCAAGGGCCTCAGCGAGGTGCTCCGCCAGCATCCCTTGATGGCCGGCCGGCTCAAGCGCGATGCGCAGGGCCATGTCTATGTCGAGGGCGATGACAGCGGCATCGTCTTTCGGGTGCACCGCTGCGAGGGCCCGCTGCCGTACGGTCCCCACAAGCCCCTGGGCAAGGATGCGAGTCGCTTCTGCCGCATGCTGATGCCCTGGCAGATCGTCGGCAAGGACATGTCGGTGGCGCTGATCGAGCTCTTCCAGTTCGAATGCGGTGGCATCCTGATGGCGTGCTCGGGCCTGCACTCCTTCTTCGATGGCTCGACCTACTGGAACTTCATGCACAACTGGTCCAAGGCGTGCACGGGTCAGCCCATCACGCCGCCGGCTTCATTCGACCGCGATGTGATGATCCAGGCCGGGCGCCAGCCCTGCGACCCGGCGGCCTATGACCTGATGGCCAAGCCGCCCCTGCTGCGGCAACTGGGCATCGTGATCAAGCTGGGCTGGCGTGCGCTCACGCAGATGCAAAGCGAGGTCTTCCGCATTCCGGCTTCGACCATCCAGGGCTGGAAGGACGAGGTCAAGCGGACCTTGCCCGAGTCGCCTGGTGTGAGCGCGGGACAACTGGCCACGGCCTACATCATGAAAGCGATCTCGCCAGCGCTGCCGCCGGATGCGACACGCAGTGTGGGCCTGGTGCTGGACCTGCGCTACAAGCGGGCGCTGAACCTGCCGCGCGACTATGTGGGCAATGCCCTGTGCTGGGCCGAAGCGCGCTACAGCGGCGCCGAGCTGGCGCAACAAAGCCTGCCTGAACTGGCCCACCGCTGCAAGGCGGGGGGCGAGCAGGTCTCGGAGACGGCACTGCGCAAGCTGCTGTCTGTGACCGAGGCGCACCGCCAGGCCAAGCGTCTGTGGCGGCTGATGTTCCGGCCTGTGATCGAGACGCTCGATGCGGGCCTGATCCAGAACAACATGAGCAAGCTGCCCATTTACGAGATGGATCTGGGCAATGGCACGCCCGACTGGTTCGATGGCGCGCCGATGACGATCCGCATGGCGCTGATCGTGTCGACACCGCAGCGCGATGGGGGGCTGGATGTGCACCTGACGGCGCGCCGTGCCGAGCACAAGGCCTTGCGCGCGCG
This sequence comes from uncultured Aquabacterium sp., assembly GCA_964413815.1. Classification (GTDB taxonomy): domain Bacteria; phylum Pseudomonadota; class Gammaproteobacteria; order Burkholderiales; family Burkholderiaceae_C; genus Aquabacterium. Next base: position 7,553 of record CAYPUS010000157.1, read on the forward strand.
ACTGGTGGCCGCCGGCACGATGCCATCGGCCACCAGTCGCGCG
>CAYPUS010000158.1:0-7593 GCA_964413815.1 uncultured Aquabacterium sp.
CAAAGGGTTGCGCAGCTCGTGCCCCAGCATCGCCAGGAACTCGTCCTTGGCGCGGTTGGCGTTTTCGGCATCAAGCCGGGCTTTCTGCTCGCGCGCGATGAGATCGGCCCGCTCTTGTTCAACGAGCTGTTGCGCTGTCACGTCGACCATCACGCCGATCATGCGAACGGGCCTGCCGCTGCTGTCGTACATGATCACCATGCGGCTGGAGAGCCAACGCACCGCCGCGCCCTGGTCGCCCAGTGTGCGGAACTTGAAAGTGATGTGCACCTCGCCTTCGCGCCAGGCTTGCGTCAGGAGCACCTTCAGGGACTGGGCATCTTGTGGATTGACCTGCTTGATCCAGCCTGACCAGGTGGTGGTGATGGGGCGGCGGGGCAGGCCGAACAGGCGCGCCAGGCCGGAGGTCATGGTCACGGAGTCGTCGTCGACCACATGGTCGAAGAAGCCCACGTCGCCGGCCTCTTGGGCCAGTTCGACCAGATGCTGGCTGTCTTGCAGACGGGCTTGGGCGCGCATCAGGCGCTCTTGCGCCAGCACGCGCTCGGTGATGTCCACGAAGGTGGCGATGGCGCCGCGAGGGTGGCCCTGCGCGTCGAAAAGCGGCACGGCGTGGGCAAGCAGCTTGAGCACGCGGCCATCTTGGTGGCGCACTTCCAGCTCCTGATTCCAGATGGTCTCGCCTCTGGCTGCGCGCTGCAGCGGATGGCGCTCGACGGGCAGGGGCTGCCCGGCCTCGCTCAGCACGAAGCCCGGCGGAGAGCCTGGCTGGAGGTTGAACATGGCGATCTTGGCCGGGTTGCGCAACACGTCCTTGCCACAAGGATCTTGCGTGATGGACAGGCCGATCGGGCTGGTGTTGAAGAGGGTCTCGAACTCGTTGGCCTTGGCCTCCAGGCGTTCGCGAACCTGTTCTCGCTGGCGTTCGGCTTCGCGCATGGCATCGCGCAGCAGGCCGATTTCGCTGACCGTGATGTCGCCCGGTACCGCGGCAGCGCCGCCCGTGGCCAGCGTTTTCAAGGGGGCATTCACGCGGCGAACCACGACGAGCGACAGGCTCAGCCCCGCCAGCAGCGAGATCAGGCCTGCGGCGACCGCGGAGGAGATGGCCTTGAGGTTGCTGGCGTCCAGAGGGGCCGCGCTCACGCCCACCCCGACGCCCCAGCCGGACAGACCGATGCGTTGCCAGGCCGCGTAGGTTTCACCGCCTTCCATCAGGTGGACTTTTTCAAACCCGGTGGGGTTGCCCGCCATGCGCTGGCGGTTGAAGGCCGGCAGCAGGGTGCCGACGTAGCGCTCGGCATGCATCGAGCGGGCCACGATGTGATGGCTGGCGTCGAAGAGGGTGACGAACCCATCGGTGGGGGCGTTGACCCCGGAGATGAGCTTTTGCCAGGAATGGGCATGGATCTCGGCAACCAGGTGGTAGCGGAGTTCATCACGGATGAGCACCGGCACGCTGATGTAGGTCACCCAGCGCTCGCCGATGGTGTCACGCGACATGCCGGTCACCACGGGATCCCGGCGCGCCAGTGCGGCGCGCACGACCGGGGCGGCCTGTGCATCCGCGCCTGTGTAGCCCACTGGCCGGTCGTTGCTGAGCACGATGTGGCCCGCCATGTCGACCAGATACACGCGGCTCCAGGATGGGCGGATGGCGGACAGGCGCAGCAGTGTGCGGTGGAAGGCCTCCAGGTCCAGCGACCGCAGCACGTCGGAATTGGAGACGATGGTCAGCGCATCCAGCGACGAGACCTGCTCGCGCTCGACCATCAGCGCCAGGGAGGAGGCTGCGCGCGTCAGGCCGTTGGACAGTTGCTGACGGGTGGCCGCCAACTCCTGACTCATCAGCCAGGAAGTGAGCACGCCCAGCGGCACGGTCGCGACCACGATGATCAGGATGAGGTAGGTCCTGAGCGTCGCAACAGGCCAATGGAGCCACTTCGACAAGGCGGTGGGGATCGGGAACTTCATGAGGGAACCGGGCTGTGAACGGATCCATGTGAAAAGGCCCAGGCAAGCAATACCTGGGCCGAAGATTCTCAGGGATCACCCGACCCACCCATGTGGGCGGGGCCGGGGGGGCGGCAGCGGCAGTATGCCTCGGCTAGAGCCGGCAAAGCTGCGCCCCGGGGTGGGGGGCACCCCTGATCATGCGCCGGTAAAGTTTCCAGAAATTTGTGCTGCGGCGAAGCCTCTTTTACGCGGCGGCGCGGAAGCGGTCGCGCAGCATGCGGACCTGGTCATGGTTTCGCAGCACCCCCTGGAACTGGCGCTCCACGATCGAGCGCACAGGCTCGGGCAGCGCGTTCTCCAGGGCCTTCTTGTAGCGTGCCTTGGCCACATCTTCGCCGCGCTCGCATTCCTCGAGCAGACGCAGATCGGTGTAGCCGGTCAGGGTGCTGCGAACGGCCACCCAGCCACGGTGGACGGCCCCGCTGAACGAGCCACCTTCGTCGGGCTTGCCGCCACATTGGCTGACCAGCAGTTGCAGGTCGGCGGCGGCGGCCTCGCACTCGCTGGCGCGCGCCAGGAAGAGGCTGCGCAGCTCCGGATTCTTGGCGTGTTCACCGCAGGTCTGGAAGCCGTACTGGCCGTCACGAGAGGTTTCGATCAGGTCGTTGAGAACGCTCACAATGTCGTCTTGTTGCATGGCATGCTCCTGTAGAAATATTCAAAAGGGTTGTTCAAAGGGGCGGTTTCCTCAACAGGCAGGCACCGTGCCCGCTGCCCCCCGCAAGACCCTTCGGCAGGCAAGCCATTTGCTTTGAAGCTCATCCCGTCCTTGCTTTCAACCGGTCACCGAACATGCCCACTCGCACTGAACACGACGCCATGGGGCCCATCGAGGTTGAAGAGGGCCGGCTGTGGGGCGCGCAGACGCAACGTGCCATCGTCCATTTCGCGATCTCCAACGAAACGATGCCCAAGGCCTTGATCTGGGCTCTGGCCTTGATCAAGCAGACCTGTGCGCAGGTCAATGCCGAACTTGAACTGCTGGAGCCCGCGCGGGCCAATGCGATCGCACTGGCCGCCCAGCAGGTGATGGACGGCCAGCATGACGACCAGTTCCCTCTGCGGGTCTGGCAGTCCGGCTCGGGCACGCAGACCAATATGAACATGAACGAGGTGCTGGCCCACCTCGCTTCGGCGCAGCTGATGGAAGAGGGCGCAGACCTCACCACGGTCCATCCCAACGACCATGTGAACCTGGGCCAATCCTCGAACGACACCATCCCAACGGCCATGCATGTGGCCTGCGCCGTCCAGGTCTCGACGCGGCTGTTGCCGGCGCTCGACATGCTGCGGGGGGTGCTCAAGGCGAAGTCGGCCTTCTACCGCGACCTCATCAAGATCGGCCGCACCCATTTGCAGGATGCCGTTCCGCTGACCTTGGGGCAGGAGTTGTCCGGGCACGAGACCCAGATCGCCGATGCGGCCGAGGCCATCGAGCGCGCCATGACACCGGTGTTCGCGCTGGCCATCGGCGGCACGGCCGTGGGGACGGGGCTCAATGCGGATCCCCGCTTCGGGGAGCTTGTGGCGGGGCGGCTGGCGGCCAGTCTGTCGCTGCCCTTCAGGCCTGCGCCCAACCGCTTTGCGGTGATCGCGGCCCACGATGCGCTGGTGGGCCTGCATGGCAGCCTCAAGCAGGCGGCGGTGGCTTTGACGAAGCTGGCCAATGACCTGCGCTGGCTGGCGTCCGGTCCGCGCTGCGGTCTGGGCGAATTGAGTCTGCCCTCCAATGAGCCTGGCAGCTCGATCATGCCCGGCAAGGTCAATCCCAGCCAATGCGAAGCGATGATGATGGTGTGCTGCCAGGTCATGGGCAACGATGCGGCGGTGGGCTTTGCCGGTGCCAGCGGCAATCTGCAGCTCAACACCTTCAAGCCGCTGATCGCGCACAATTTGCTGCAAAGCATTCGTCTCTTGGCCGATGCCTGCGAAAGTTTCCACGCCCATTGCCTGCAAGGCCTGAGCGCCAACACCGACCGCATCGCGCAGCTGCGCGACAACTCCCTGATGCTCGTGACTGCACTGACTCCCCACATCGGCTACGACAAGGCCGCGGCCATCGCCAAGAAGGCCCACGCGGAGGCCACCAGCCTGCGCGATGCGGCGCTGGCGCTGGGCTACGAGGCGGCCCTGTTCGACGAGTGGGTCAGACCAGAGCGCATGGTTTGACGTCCATGAGTGTGCTGTCTTCCGCACGCGGTGCCCTCCAGCGTTTGCGCTGGCCCGTGGCTTCCCTGCGTGTCTATTTCATGTTTGTGATCGTGCTGGCCACGGTGCCGATGACGGTGCTGGCGGCCATCCTGATCGCCGCGCAGGCCCAGACCAACCGCGCGCAGCTGGAGTCGGACTTGGTGCGCGCGGCGCACTCCTTTGCGCTGACCGTCGAGCGCGAGATCGCCTCCTCGACCGATGCGCTGCGCATCCTGTCCTTGTCGGAGCCTTTGCAACGGGGCGACCTGGCGGGCATTTTCAGCGCGATGTCGGCCGCGCCCAAGCCGCGCACCAGCTGGGGCAGCGCTTTCCTGGTCCGGCTCGACGGGGAGGTCTTGTTCAATACCGAGCAGCCCAAGGGGCTGCCGCTGGGCAAGTTCGGCGACATGGGGGCGATCGAGCGGCTGAAGTTCACCGGCGAGGCGGTGATCACCGATCTGACCACGGGCCCGGACGGGCAGCCCAGCACGGGCATCCTCGTGCCGGTTTTCGTCGATGGCCAGATCACCAGCGTGCTGGGCGCCTGGATCCCCCATTCCAGCTGGAGCAGGCTGATCAGCACCACGCCGTCCCATAACGGTTTCATGACCGTGTTCGACAGCCGCATGCGCATCATCGCGCGCAACCGGGGTGGCCCGGCCGTGGTGTCCAGCCCGTTGCCGACATTGACTCAGGAGCGCATCCGGGCGATCGGTCCCTCCGGCTGGGCGCAAATCGCCCTGCTGGAAGGGGGCAAGGCCTATGGGGCCTGGCACACCATCGCGCCAACCGGATGGGGCGTGCTGATCGGCGAGCCCGCCGCGCCGATCGACCGCGCCTATTTCGTCTCGATCGGGGCGGCGCTGGCGATGGGCTTGCTGTCCTTGGTGGCGGGCATGCTGCTGGCGATGTGGGTGGCCCGGCAGGTGACAGTGCCCCTGCAGCGCCTGGCGCGTCATGGACCCCATGCCTCCACGGCGCCCGCCACCGTCCATGAACTGAACCAGTTGGCCGTGGCCTTGCAGGAGTCCGAGCGGCAGGGCGAAGCGGCCCGCGAGCGCCTGCAGGCCAAGGCCGATGAGTTCGAGACCCTGTTCCAGGGCAGTGCCATCGGTCTGGCGATCACGCAGAGCGCAACCTGCGACAGCGTGCTGCGCAACCCCGCCCTGGCGCGCATGCTCAACGAGCCGGCGCAGCCGGAAAGGGCCGATCACACCGCCACGCGCACCGGCTGGCCCCGCCACCAGGTGCGCTATCGCGGGCATGCGATGCCGCCCCATGAGCAGCCGCTGCAGAAAGCCGCGCGCACCGGCACGCGCCAGCGCGACATCGAGCTGGACGTGCTGCACGACGATGGCCGCACGCTCAAGCTCATCGCCCATGCCGTGCCGCTGCTGGATGCGCAGGGGCGCTCTCGGGGGGCCATCGCCACCTTCACCGACATCACTGAGCGCAAGCAGGCCGAAGAGTCGCTGGCGGCCGCGGAACGGGGGCTGCGCGAAAGCCTGCACCTGATGGAGTTGGCGCAGGCGGCGGGCCATGTGGGCTTCTTCAACCACGATTTCAAGGAAAACACCGTGACCTGGACGAGCGGCCTGTCGCGGCTGTTCGGCATGAAGGTGTCGGACTTCGTCGGTTCATGGGATGAATGGATGAAGCGCCTGGACGTGGCCGACCGCGCGGCCGTGCGGCGGACCATCGATGCGGCCACGGCAGCCAAGGAGGGGCAGATCACCTTCGAGTTCCGCACCGTCCTGGACGATGGCAGCGCCCGCTGGCTGTCCACGCGCGTGTCCATCGTCTACGACGAATTGGGGCGCCCGCAGCAGATGCACGGCGCCGTGGTGGACGTGACGCAGCAGAAGTTCATCGACCAGGAGCGCGCCGCGCTGGTCGACCGCGAGACCCGCGCCCGGATGGAGGCCGAGAGCGCCAACCGCGCCAAGGACGAATTCCTGGCGATGCTGGGCCATGAACTGCGCAACCCCCTGGGCGCGATGGCCGCGGGTTGCGAGGTGCTCAACCGTGCGCAGGGCCAGGAAGAGCTTGCCCAGCGCGCACGCGTCATCATCACCCGCCAGACGCGGCACCTGGGCCGTCTGATGGACGACCTGCTCGATGTGGCGCGCGTGATCTCCGGCAAGGTGCTGCTGGTGCGCGAGCCGCTGAGGCTGGACCTGCTGGCGCAACGGGTGGTCAATGCCTTCGAGTTGTCCGAGCAGCTGAAATCCCACCAGATCGTCACCGAGTTCGAGGAGACGTGGGTTCACGCGGACACGACCCGCATGGAACAGGTGGTGACCAATCTGCTGGGCAATGCGATCAAGTTCACGCCCGCGGGCGGGGAGATCCGTCTGGGGGTCAGCAGCCAGGACGGCGAGGCGGTGGTGACGGTGCAAGACAGCGGCATCGGGATGTCGCAGGAGTTGATGGAACGCGCCTTCGACCTGTTCGCCCAGGGCGAGCGCTCGCTGGATCGGCGTCAGGGAGGGCTGGGCATCGGCCTGACGCTGGTCAAACGCCTCCTGGCTTTGCACGGCGGGCGCGTGGCGGTCAGCAGCGCGGGGCCCGGCCAGGGCAGCACCTTCACCCTGCACCTGCCCGTGATCGAGCCCGATGGGTCCGCGCAGCACCAGCAGCTTCTGCCCGATCAGAGCTACAACGTCGTGGTGGTGGAAGACAACGAGGATGCGCGGGAGGCGCTGTGCGCCATGCTCACGCTGGCCCATCATGAGACCCAGGCGGCGGCCGACGGCGCCGAGGGCCTGGCCCTCATCGCGCAGACGCAGCCGGATGTGGCGCTCATCGACATCGGCCTGCCCGAGTTGACCGGCTACGACGTGGCCAGGCAGCTGCGCGCGCAGGGCTACGAGGGCTGGTTGGTGGCGCTGTCGGGCTACGGGCAGGCGGAGGACATCCGGCGCTCCAAGGAGTCGGGCTTTGACGAGCATCTCGTCAAGCCAGTTACAACGGAGAAACTCCACCGGGCGATGGGACTGGCGGCGCAGGGCCGGCAGCCGGCCCATCCGGCGGCCCAGCCTTGACCGGGCAGAACTTGCACGAACCGGTAAGGATTGCCGACTTAAACGCCGCGAATTTGGGGTTCAACCGCCTCGCGAGGCTTTCCCAAGGGCTGTTTCCCAGGAGATGCGCAAAAACCGCCTCATGGCATGTGGATTGCACTTGGGTGTGTCCATCGGTCATTCCTTATTCAGGAGGTTTTCATGGCACTGGGTCGCGTCAAATGGTTCAGCAACGAAAAGGGCTATGGCTTCATCGAAGCGGTCGAATCGCAGCAGGACGTCTTCGTCCACTTCTCCGATATCGTGATGGAGGGCTACAAGACCCTCAAAGACCTCGTGGACGCCGCCAAGGCGAAGCCGGGTT
>CAYPUS010000159.1:0-1318 GCA_964413815.1 uncultured Aquabacterium sp.
CTGCCCACGGCCACGCCGCAGGGGTTGGCGTGGGCAGCGGCCCGCTGGAGGCCTACAGCAAGGCCCTCAAGACCGACCCGACCTCGGCCTTCGGCGGCATCATGGCCTTCAACCGCACCGTCGATGCCGACGTGATCGAGGCCATCAACGCCAACAAGCAGTTCGTCGAAGTGGTGATCGCGCCCAGGTTCACCGATGCGGCACGCGCCGCCTACGCCGCCAAGCAGAACGTGCGCCTGCTGGAAGTGCCGCTGGACGAGGCCACGCGCACGTTGTCGAACGCGCTGGATTTCAAGCGCGTGGGTGGCGGCATGCTGCTGCAATCGGCCGACAACATCGACATCGTGGGCGACATCAAGGTGGTCTCCAAGCTGCAGCCCACCGCCCAGCAGCTCAAGGACCTGCTGTTCGCCTGGACCGTGGCCCGCTTCGTCAAGAGCAACGCCATCGTCTTCTGCAAGGACGGCATGACCATGGGCGTGGGCGCAGGCCAGATGAGCCGCCTGGACTCGGCCCGCATCGCCTCGATCAAGGCGGGCCACGCCGGTCTGAGCCTGCAGGGCACGGCCGTGGCGTCCGACGCCTTCTTCCCCTTCCGTGACGGCCTGGACGTGGTCGTGGACGCTGGCGCGACCTGCGTCATCCACCCGGGTGGCTCGGTGCGCGACGACGAGGTGATCGCCGCCGCCGACGAGCGCGGCATCGCGATGGTCTTCACTGGCACGCGCCACTTCCGTCACTGATCTCCGCCATCCCCATCCTGGCGGAGGCCAGGCGTGACAAACGGCCCTGCGGGGCCGTTTTTCTTTGGCGGTGCCAAAGGGTTTTTGGAGGCGGCGCTTGCGGTTATTTCGCACGCGAAATAATATGCATGCATGACTGCTGGACGCCCTTCCCGCCCTCCCCGCTTTGTCTACCTGCTCAACGTCGCCCAGCGGCGCTTGCAGGCCTGGCTCGCCGTGCGGCAAAGCCAGGCCGCGGCAAGCGGCACCATCCCGCCCACGCCTGCCCAAGGCGGCGTGCTCTTCGTGCTGGCGCAGCAGGACGGCGCCACCATGGGCCAGTTGGCCCACGAACTGGATCTGGCCCCTTCGGCCGTGTCCGGCCTGATGCAGCGCATGGCGGCACAAGGATGGATCGAGCGCCGCCCCGACCCGGATGACGCCCGCACCCAGCGGGCCTGGCTCTGCGAGGCTGGGCGTGCCCAACTGGGGCCGCTGCGCGAGGCCATCGCAGACATCAACGCCCAGCTCACCGCCGGCTTCAGCGAAACCGAGCTGCAGACGTTCAATGTATGTCGGGGTCTCAGCCTGTAGGG